>CAXUIV010000189.1:0-8121 GCA_964250875.1 uncultured bacterium | reverse complement strand
GTCAACCGCGAGGTGTTCCGGGACGCCGACACGGTGGACGGGTTGCTGTACCGGATCATGCACGAGATCATCGGCGACGACACGCAGCTCGCCTCGTGCATCGAGTTCGTCGGGGCAGAGTTCACTGCCACGTTCGACAGCGAGCAGGGGCCGCTCCAGTTCTCCGGCAACTGGCAGGAGTCGCGCTGGTGGCAGCCGCAGTAACCAAGGCACGCTGAACTAGGTTATGTTGCAGTGGGAGTGGCAGATGGTAGGGTGAGAGACTGTAACTGTTCGGTCTCGTCTCCACGTCTAAGTCTACGCATCGGCATGGGACTTGCCTTCCGGTTGCCTGCTGGATACATTCGCGTCGTCCATCTGGCATTCTGCATTTTGAATTAGGCAATGACCCAGCTTCAACTAACTTGTCGCAGTAGCTAAGTGCTGATATTGCTGCTTAATGTCCTCAAGGGCTTTTCTCAAGGCTTCAGCATGTACCCAACCAACAAAGCCGCCGTAAAGGCATTGGTTACTGTTAGCAACAAAGACGTGATCAACTTGCCAAGGATTTCTCCAAGTATGAATGGCTATCCCATCCTTGAAGCTTAGATATGCCTTTGCTCGGTCGAAGTCTCGCCAATGAGCATCAGTCATGCCTGGAACTAACCGTAGATTTTGAATTAAAGTGGTACTCAAATCTGATGCAGATACAGCTCTTTCCGGGTTGACCCAAAAATCACGAATAATTTCTACTAGGCTGAAATGATTTTTGAGAGCAGCGTGAGCAAGACTCGGTAAACAGACAAACTTCGCGTGAGAAAACTTTGTCGCTTCTACAAGAATCGTGCCGTCGCTTCCCTGATCAATATCGCCAGCTATCACCAATGTGGGAATAACTTCGGCGATCGCCTCAGCCATTTGTCTGCGATTGACACCCAAATCGCGTGCTATGCCTATACCCATTCCTAAAGGATCGAAAATTCGGGCTAAATCTGCACCTCCAACTGGAGAAGCTATCAGCACTAATGAGTCAATCTTTGACCACCATTCTGGATGACGGCTGAGAACTTCAAGCCAGATTAACCCACCCATAGAATGACCGATGATTCTAATTCGCGTGTTTGGGTAGTGAGCGATCGCCTCTACTGCAATTCGTTCAACCTTCTGAACGAGAGGTTCAATCCTGAGCCACGTCTCGATCCAGCCTAAGTCTGGAGCTACAATATGGGTCTTCAGTGTAGCTACAGCACGAGCCAGTTCAGCGATCGCCCTACAGTCATCAGCCCAACCGTGCTGGGCAAATAGAACAAAATTGGGTGCGTCTGTCACCGTCCTTAGCTCCAAGAAGCTCATGATCTCTTTTCTTCATTGTAACAAGGTCAGAAATGTTGAAGCAGTACGTGAGCGCCGCTGCCCCTTAGTCATGCCTTTTAGTCATTAGTTCCATTGCCAATTTCAGCCGTAGGTTAGATCAAAAGCATTTGAAAATAGCTACAATAATTATATAAAAGAGTTCAACTCCCATTGGCAATGCGGTCTTGAATCTGCGTTTCTGCTCAAAGTTTTCTCTGGTTGCTCTGCTAACGTTTGGATAGTTTTTCCTGTAAACCCTGTTTGTTCAGTTAGATCAGTGGCTGGTTTTACTTCGTTTAAGTTTTGTCCTGTGTTTTTTTGATAAGGATGCATCAACTCGAATGAAACCGCAGATTATATAGCAAGACTTTTTGGTTAGTCATATCATTTTTACTCTACAAGAGAGTAAATGTTTGCTCATGTCAGCCACATTGTCGTGAGTTTAAACAGAACAAAGATTTTTGCAAAAGGAAGTTTGATGATGAGACGTCTATTTCTAAATGCTGTAGGAGCTTTAGCCGCTATACCAACTCTATTCTTCACTCAACCAGCCGAAGCTGGACTGTTTTTGGGAGTGGGAGAAAGCTACTGTTACCCCGTTGCACACATCCACCAAAACTCCGCCGCTGACCATCCAGGTGCCTATAGGGATGGCTATATTCAAGGTCGTCAAAGTGCTAGCAAGAGAGAGTCGTACAAACCTCGTACCGCAGGCGGCGAATTTGCTCAAGGCTTTAGGGACGGCTACTATGGTCGTCCCTTCACAGGCCAGAAATATGTCGTTCCTGACACAGTGCAATACTACGCCTCTGGACCGTGCGATACCTTCTCCTTGTTCGATGGGTACGACAACTATCCTTTTTACAGACCTTACCACCATCCTTTCCATGGCGGCTACGGCTACAGGTAATAGGTCTATTGGGCTATGTGCCTCAACCAATTGAGCTTAGACTGAACTATAGCAATCCCATTTGAATTCTGATGTAGAGACGTTACACGTAACGTCTCTACATGTTTGCAAATGATTAGGGATTGCTATAAATGAGGTGATGAGGTTCAATGGATAGCTTCTACAGGCGCACGTTTTCTTCGGTAGCAGGCTTTTGTGTTTTTGTCTCTCTATCATGTAGCCTGAGACCGGCATCAGCATCTATCGTATTACCGCTACGCAGCAAAAAGGGCATGGTGGTTTCCGCCCAACCACTGGCAAGTGAGGCAGGGCTTTCGATGTTGCGTCAGGGTGGCAACGCAGTCGATGCCGCAGTAGCTACAGCCTTTGCAATTTCTGTCGTAGAACCTTTCTCAGCGGGAATTGGGGGCGGAGGATTTTTGCTGATGTCTTCCTCGCAGGGCGAGATGAGAGCTTTGGACTTCCGCGAACGGGCTCCTTTAACAGCGACGCCAAAGATGTACTTAGATGCGCAAGGTAAGGTGCGTCGATATGCCAGTGTCAAGGGCTATTTGGCAGCGGCAGTGCCGGGTACAGTAGCTGGGCTTTATGAAGTCCAGCATCGGTATGGCAAGCTCTCTTGGCAACAGGTCATTCAACCTGCGATCGCTCTTGCTAATGACGGCTTTATCATCAGTCCTAGGGTGACTTGGCGCTCTCTGTCGGCATACGAGGCGGGTAAGGAGGCAAGTCTGATTAATCCGGCAGCGCGGCAGATCTTTACTCATAATGGAGCTGCATACACGCCAGGTGAGCGTTTAGTCCAGCGAGATTTGGCACGAACTCTACAGGCGATCGCGCTCAATCCCCAAAGTTTTTACACAGGTAGTATTGCTCAGGCGATCGCCGCAGACATGGCCAAAAACGGCGGTTTAATTACCCTACAGGACCTCAAAGCCTACAAACCAGTTTGGCGTACTCCTGTGTGTGGCAACTTCCGCCAAGACCGAATCTGCACCATGCCGCCGCCGTCATCGGGCGGTGTACTGCTGTTAGAAATGCTGAATATCGTTGGTGACACCGATCTCAAAGCTATGGGATGGCATGCTCCTGATGCGCTGCACCTGCTAGTAGAAGCCATGCAGATTGCCTATGCAGATCGCTCCCAGTATCTAGGCGACCCGGATTTCATCAAAGTTCCAGTTGCCGCCCTGACTAGCCGTGGCTATGCGGCAAAAAGGCGTCAGGAAATTAGGATGGACAGAGCAAGGCCATCCACTGAAGTGCAGCCAGCTGACAGAAAGACGATCCAGCAATTCAGCGCCGAATCTTCCGAGACGAGTCATCTCAACGTTGTGGATGAGCAGCGCAACGCCGTCAGCCTCACGTTTACAATTAACCTGGGCTTTGGTGCCGGAGTTGTGGTTCCCGGCACTGGTATCGTACTCAATGATGAGATGGACGACTTTGACACTGCTCCAGGTGTACCCAACGCTTTCGGTTTGGTTGGTGGAGAGGCGAATGCGATCGCGCCGCGCAAAATTCCCCTATCCAGTATGATGCCCACAATTGTGACCGAAAATGGACGCCTCCGCCTCGTTACAGGCTCTCCAGGAGGCAGCACCATTATCACCACCGTGCTGCAAATTGTTCTCAACGTGCTGGAGTACGGCATGGATACTGGCGCAGCTGTATCTGTACCGCGTATCCACTATCAGTGGTTGCCTGACCAGGTGCGGGTGGAGAAATATGGCCTTGATGCCGCCACGCTCTCAGAGTTGCGTCGTCGCGGACACCGAATTCAAGAGCAATCGCCCTGGGGAAATGCTAGTGCGATCGCGGTTAGTCCCGATGGCAGTTTAGAGGGAGCAGCCGATCCACGCGGCGAGGGCTTACCTAGCGGTTTTTAATCTCAGTGTACCAGCGCATTAGTAATTGTGCCTTGGCACCGATGAGATTGCGATCGCTAGTTGCTATCTTAAAGGAAACGATTGCCCCAGCAACCCAGTTCTACAATTTATTTGGTCGCAAGATTGAGTATCTGTCTTTACAAATTGAGGAAACAATACTGTCAGAAGCCTACACAGAAGCCGAACTGTTTAGCAATCCAGGATTCGTTGCCAACTCACGTGCCACCGCTTTACAACAAGCCTTGCCGCCAGCCTCTCAGGGAAGAGTAACAATGGCCGTTGCTGTGGTCGAAGATGCACAAGAAAACCGAAGGGTAGTGATAGGTACCAGTGAACCCAATGGCTACTTGCGACCCGGAATTAAATCGGCACTTCAACCTGAAGAGAGCGTAATTCAAGGGTTGGGGCATGCAGAGGCTGACCTTGTTGATTGAGCCACAAAAAATGGTTATAAGGTAGTTGCGGTGGCAGCAGGACGCCCGATTTGTCAGAACTGTATCCAAGCTATTGAAGATGCTAGCGGTATAGTTGCTAGCCTCAAGAAATCTAGTTCAAGGAGCTAAGTAGCAATGACAGAAAATCGTTTAGAATCGCTCGACCCAGAGCTTTCAGCACGTCTTGAAACCGCATCCATTTTCCAACTTCGGGCTGCTGCTTTAGCCGCTTGCCGCTTCGTACTCAAGAACACTAATTTGAACCATCCCATTCTCGACCGAGGATTAGAGGCACTTGAACTTGGCAATTACAGTGACGATTCTTTGTCAGCAAAACTTGAATCATTTGTCAACTATTTGGATGAGCTTCAGTGGGACTTGCAAGAGAAGATGGACGAAGGTAGAACCGAAATATCGACCTATTTGGCTGCCTTTCATCAAGCAAGAGCCGCTAACTCTGTGTATTTTGCCTTAAACACGGATGCACTCAATGCAGCAACCGAATCGATTTATGAGGCTTACGCGGCTACTGAGGAGTTGGCAACTTTGAAAGAGCTTGCTTTAGCAGCAACACTTAGTGGCAACCAAATGATTTCTGCCTCAGGTGATAACACTCTCAAGGTGTAGGATTTGAGAACTTAGCGTCATCTCCAAAAAATAAAGGTAACACGCTCACTCTACCTGGAATTTGAGGTTAACACCTCCTCTGCCGTATTTTCCTAAATTGGAAAGTAGTTTTCCAAGAATGATAATGCCTCCCTAGCATGTCTGGAGTTATTTTTGTAGCTGTTAGGCAAAGAAATTGAGCTATTCTGTTTGATAGATATCGCTCCAGCATTGGCTTATATGAATGAATACCTCAACGAAAAAGAAGAAGACTATTTTATTCTTGGCAGCCAATCCGATCAACTCGACGCCGTTAAGTCTGGACCGCGAGGTGAGGGAAATTGACGGAGCACTAGAACGCTCCAAAAAACGTAGCAAGTTCAACCTAGAGCAGAAATGGGCAGTGACGCCCAGAGATATGCAGCGAGCCATCCTCGACTTGGGTCCGCAGATCGTCCACTTTTCGGGACATGGCGTTGGTGAAGAGGGTTTAGCACTTGCGGATGAGAGTGGGCAAGCAAAATTGGTCAACGCTGAAGCCCTAGGGTCTCTGTTTAAGCTGTTTGTGGATCGGGTTGAGTGTGTAGTGCTGAATGCCTGTTATTCAGATGTGCAGGCAGAGGCGATCGCCCGTCATGTCCCCTATGTGATTGGCATGAAGCAAGCCGTTGGCGATACAGCAGCACGAGAATTCGCCGTTGGTTTTTATGATGCTCTGGGGGCAGGAAGAGCCATTAAGTTTGCCTACGATGCTGGCTGTACGAGCATTAGCATGGCCGGAATTCCCGAACATCTCACCCCAAGTCTTAGACAGAAATTGGGTACCTCTGCTGCTGAGGAGATTAAGACTGTAGTAGCGAAGACCCGCAACCTACTCGCTCGCCCAGAATCAGACAGTCCAGCACCAGCTTTATCCCAGACTCCCATTGTCTTGGACGAACCGGAAGGGCAGATTCCTCTAGATTCAACGTTCTACATCGAGCGTCCACCAGTTGAGCGAGACTGTTATGAGTCCATTTTGCGCTCTGGGGCATTGATTCGGGTGAAAGCTCCCAGGCAAATGGGCAAGTCGTCGCTGTTGCAGCGGATTCTAGCGCGGGCACGCCAACAGGGGCACCAAACTGCCTATTTGAACCTTCAATCCTGTGATGCAGATTTCCTCAGTAGCATTGACCAATTCCTCCAGTGGTTTTGTGCCAGCGTCACGAATGAGTTAAATCTGGACGATTGCTTAGCCGACTACTGGAAGGGTGTACTGGGCAGCAAAAACAAGTGTACGAACTACTTCCAGCGCTATTTGCTCTCAACCCTCAGTGCCCCGTTGACTCTGGGATTAGATGAGGTAGATCAGGTATTCCAACACCCTCAAATCGCTCAGGATTTCTTTGGCTTACTGCGAGCTTGGCATGAACGGGGAAAGAATGAATCACTGTGGCAGAACTTCCGTCTGATCATCGTACACTCCAAGGAAGTCTACATTCCGCTGAACATCAACCAGTCGCCATTTAATGTGGGTTTGCCGGTCGAATTACCCGAACTTACTGAGGACCAAGTTGCTGACTTGGTGCGACGGCACGGACTGCACTGGTCGGTAAATGAGTTGCAGCAGTTGATGGATGTGGTTGACGGCCATCCTTACCTACTGCGGAGAGCGCTCTATCACATCGCCCGTGGTAGTCTAACTCTAGAGAAGTTTGTCCGCATTGCCCCGACTGAGGAAGGGTTATACGGCGACCACTTGCGGCGTCATCTGATCAACATCAAGGCCGATCCTGAACTGGAAGCAGCGATGAAACAGGTGGTAGCGGCAACAGGACCAGTGCGAGTGGATCCGAGTCAGGGGTTCAAGCTGCGCAGTATGGGACTGGTGCGGCTATCTGGGAATGATGTCGTGCCGTTGTGTAACCTCTATCGCAGCTATTTCCGTGATCGCCTGGGAGTGGGTTAATGAGCGCAGCTTACGAGTATCAGGTCGGTGGCAGCCTCCCCGTTGATGCTGCTACCTATGTGAAGCGGCAGGCAGATGACGATCTCTATGCCGGGTTGCAAGCGAGGGAGTTTTGTTACGTCCTCAACTCGCGGCAGATGGGAAAGTCCAGCCTGCGGGTACAGACGATGCGGCGAATGCAGGAGGAGGGCAGTGCCTGTGCGGCGATTGATATTACGGCGATCGGCACATCAGGCATTACGCCAGAGCAGTGGTATGCCGGAGTGACTGATAGCTTGGTCGGTAGTTTCAACCTTTATGCAACCTTTGATCTAGAGGAATGGTGGACCCAACAGGGCTTGCTCTCTCCGGTGCAGCGGTTGAGCAAGTTTATTGAAGAGGTTTTACTGGGGGCGATCGCTAGCAATATTGTGATCTTTATTGACGAAATTGATAGCGTGCTGACACTGGAGTTCAACCTGGATGACTTCTTTGCCGTCATCCGAGACTGCTATAACCGCCGAGCGGATCGGCGAGAGTACCACCGATTGACATTCGCTTTGATTGGGGTGGCTACCCCTGCCGACCTGATTCAGGACAAGCGACGTACTCCCTTTAATATCGGTCGTTCGGTTGAACTGACAGGTTTTCGTTTGGAAGAATCTCAACCCTTAGTGCAGGGATTGACAACAAAGGCAAGCAATCCGCAAGCCGTGATGCAGGCAGTTTTGGACTGGACGGGAGGGCAACCTTTTCTCACCCAAAAACTCTGTTGGCTGATTTTAAAAGCGGCTGCTGAAGTCCCGACCGGGAATGAGGCGGAGTGGGTAGAGGGTTTAGTCCGGATAGCAGCGATCGATAACTGGGAGGCGCAGGACAATCCCGAACACTTGAAGACCATCCGGGACCGAATTTTACGGAGTATCAGGCAGCGAACTGGACGGTTGTTAGGACTGTATCAGCAGGTGTTGCAGCAGGGAGGAGTGATTGCGGATGACAGTCCAGAGCAGATGGAACTGCGGC
>CAXUIV010000188.1:0-8165 GCA_964250875.1 uncultured bacterium | reverse complement strand
GTGGTACACGTTGCTGTTCGGCATAGGGAGGGCATTTGTAGCGACCAATAGTGCGGCAAGCGATCGCGTTGAGCCGTGCTAAGGCAAGTAATACACCCACATACTCACCGCAAGAACCAATACCCCGCTCTAAGACGATATCAGGCGGGTCAATGTGAGGTTTAATGCCGTAGGAAAGCTTGTCATAGACGTAGTTACGGATTTTGAAGATCTTCCGGATCAGATTGGTTTCAGTGCCAACGGCTTCACGAGCGGCGTCGCGGACGACAGCCGTATCCATTGCTAAAGCGTCATCGTCTACCAAATAGCGCTCCCGAAAAAGAGGTGAGAGTTCGGGAATGTTTTCTACTTCTTTTGGGGTGAAGCGGTACTTAATTCCTCGAACTTCTAAAAGCGCCTTCCAGCCAAAGAGATGTCGTTCGCCAGGTTTAAGGGTGTCAAATTTAAACACCGCTACCCGCTGTCCCTCTTGAAGTTCTTCTGTGAAGGGCAGACCAATAGATTCAATTTGTCTCACCTTTTGCCGATCTGTCTGGGCTGGCAGAGCAATGCGCCACTCTAGCTGCTCTAGATGCACCTCTTCGAGTGGGGAGATCTCCTCTACGTAAGACATCTCAACCAGGTAACCATTGGACAGGGCGTAACGTCCAACTGAGTCGTGGTAAAAATGGAGGGGATGAATAAAAGTGCGATCGCGGTAGGTGAGTTCGTGAGACGGATCGGCGTTCGGATTATCCCGGATGTAAGCTTCTTCGCTGGCATATGTGACATAAAGACTTCTCTGCCCACTATCAGCGTCCGAATGAAAAGCCAGACCCGTCGGAGAGTCGAAGGGCGTCAGCACACTAAACTGTATTTCTCCAGTAGCGCGGTCAAGGCAGTAAACACTTTGTTCTGTGATATCACTAATCCATAGTTCCTCGCTTGTCACCGTAATATTCTCTACCCCGACTCCGGGTGACCGGAATCTCGTAATCTGGCGACCAGTACTGCGGTCAAAAATTAGAATGTACCCCGCCTTTTGGCAAGTGACGTAAACCGTTGATTCCCACACAGCGACACCGTCAGCAGAGTAGGGTAGCGTCGCGAAATGCTGAGGAGTAAGATTTGTTAGATTACAGAAGTAGATACTGTCTTCTTGTGTAAACCAAAGCGTATCTTTCCAGATGGATAGGCCAGTCGCATCCAGAAACTCGGCTACTGTGTGCGAATTTAGAATTGTGGTATTGTCACTGGCTGGATCAATCTGTAGCAAATGCCCTTTGATAGTATCAATAGCCATAAGGGTATCGCCTAGGAAGGCAATACCGTGAAGTGTTGCAGCACCGATCGGTCTGATGGTTCGTCGTTGCCAAGACACTTGGCTAGATGAAATTGATGCCTCGGAAGTCATAGCGGCCTTAGTATATCAATAGCGCAAAACTTAACACACCCTGTTGTCGCTTTTAAATGTTTCAATCCATGCTCCCTCTTTTCAGCTAAACTCACGCAGGATATTTAAACAGTTCCGTTTGTACCTAGAGGTAGTTGATAAAAGTAGGGGCGACTTGGCAGTCGCTATCCTCTTATGGACAACTCAGCAGGTTGCTCCTACCCCAGCCATCAGCCTTTTATCATGTACCTCAAAACATTACATCTCCGACAGTTCCGTAACTATCAGGATCAGCAGGTTGACTTTCTAGCGCCAAAAACAATCCTGGTAGGTAATAACGCTCAGGGGAAGTCTAATCTATTGGAGGCAGTAGAGCTGCTGGCGACACTGAGATCGCACCGGATGGCACGCGATCGCGATTTGGTGCGGGAAGGGGAGCTGGTCGGCCAAATTACCGCTACCGCAGAGCGGCAAACCGGCTTAATTGATCTGTCATTGACGCTGCGTCGCAATGGTCGTCGCACTGTTGCCCTCAACACTGAGGCTCTCCGTCGTCAACTCGATTTTTTAGGTGTCCTCAACGTCGTGCAGTTTTCCAGCTTGGACTTGGATCTCGTGCGAGGCGGACCGGAACAGCGTCGGAACTGGATTGATACGCTGCTCATTCAGTTAGAACCTGTGTATGCCTATATCTTGCAGCAGTATAACCAGGTATTGCGGCAGCGCAATGCCTTTCTAAAAAGGAGTCAGGATTCAGGTAGAGGTGCGGCAGATCGCTCCTACAGTGTGGAGTCAGAACTGGCTGTGTGGAATACGCAGCTAGCAACTACAGGGTCTCGTGTCATCAGGCGACGGGCACGGGCAATAGACCGACTAACTCCTATTGCCCAGGCTTGGCATGCGGGTATCAGTGGTAGCACAGAAATTCTGCAAATAAATTACCTGCCCAACGTGCCGGTTGACGAGCCGCATCGTCCCGATGAAGTCCAGCAGGCTTTTTTAGAAAAAATTGAGCAGAGATCCGTTGCTGAACACTACCAAGGCACCACCCTTGTCGGCCCTCACAGAGACGAAGTTGAGTTAACTATCAACCAGACACCAGCCAGACTGTATGGTTCTCAAGGTCAGCAGCGAACATTGGTATTAGCGCTCAAGCTAGCAGAGCTGAAACTGATTGAAGAAGTTGTCGGTGAACCACCACTGCTATTGTTGGATGATGTGTTAGCCGAGTTAGACCCCAACCGTCAAAATCAGCTTCTTGACGCCATCCAGGACCGCTTTCAGACCCTAATTACGACAACACATTTGGGTTCCTTTGATTCCCAATGGCTGAAAGCATCCCAAATTCTCGCGGTTCAGGCAGGAAAAATCAGCTAAGTTAGTCGTTGGCTAGTGACAAGTTGACGAATAATGAGATTAGCTAATTTCTACAAATATAAGCCACCAAATTTGACATAGAGTTTCTATAACTATAGTTGATAAGATCAGACGAGGGCAGTTCTATTTAATTGTAAACAATGTAATACAGGCAGACTGCTTATGTGGGCAGAATACCCGCACCACAGCTCACAATGCCTGCATGGGTTGCTACAAACATCTACAACAGACATATGTAAATAAATTCGTCCGGATGGACTAGCGGTATTCTTGTATAGGTATTTCACATGTGCATGGGTAGATTTGATGCTGCGATGAATAAAAATGAGATTACCGTCTTAGGCGAGTCATTGCGACAAATTGATCGAAAAATTCTTAAGTCCGGTCAAGAGAACGGTGCAGCGAGAATTTGGTATCAAGGCGGAGAACCTTATTTTGATGTTTTCTTTGAGTTAAAAGACGATCAAATTGTGTGGTTTCAGTTCACATTACGTGGGAGGTCACTCTCTTGGGATAGAAAGAGACCAGGTATACAAACTGGCACAACAAATGAATTAAAGATGGATGACCTAACTTACTATCCCGCTAGTAAAACGATTGAAACAGATACTGAACCAGATTCAGATTTTGTCAACTTGGTACAGTCAATTCTGCAAGCTAGAGCAAAAGAGTCGATTTTTGCCAAAACATTGATTCTTCTCAAGCAGGCAATATAAACGCGACCATATCTCCTCTCAAAAAGAGCCAGAGATGTTATCATCTCACGCAAAAAGGTACCCGTTAGGACTCGAAGAGGATTGCTACATGCAAGCTTTGAGAAAAAACGAAGTCATGTCTGAGCTTAGCGCGTAGCTCATAAAGGAATAACACAAAAATCGTTTATGACAGTCTGAGAGGTGGAATGAGAAAAGAGCAGAGCTTAGTACTTTTCACTACACTTACGCCTGGAAACATCTTGTGCAGTAAAGCCCAGTTTTATCTGGGCTTTTTGTTTAAAAGCCGACCTTATACAGCTCAAACAACTCTCCAGGGCGCTGAGTGATCAGCCTAGCACTGGCTTTAATCGTTTTTTCCCACTCAGAAAGTGGCTCCAAAAACACCTCAGCGCCTAGATAGGTTTCCAAAACCGCCCAATCTTCAGCTAAAGGCTGCTCTGGATTAAGGACGTCGAACACAAACAGACCACCCGGTTTTAGCACCCGCTTAACCTCGGCCATAACGGTGTTCCAGTAATCAAGTGAGTAATAGCAGCTCCAGCCAGTGGCAATCACCAAGTTAAACTTGCTGTCTGCGTACTTTAACTGGTGGGCTGACCCTAACTCAACACCCTTGAACAACTTTGAGTTGAGCTGAGGCCCACGGGCATTGAGGGCATCCCTTGCAACAGTGCTGATCTCCTGACCATAAAAAAGCGCCTCCCAGTCTCGCCAGGGATAAACTAGAAAGCCAACGCCACAGCCAATGTCTAAACAGTGTTGATTTTTCTGAGGTCGAGCAATCTCCCAGAAAGGCGAAGCAACTTTGGCTGCAAGCGTGCCAGCGACCCACTCGCGAAAAATTGGCATTGCCTCCACTTCCGCCGGTAGTTCAAAGGCTTCGCCGCGATACTGCTGGTTAAAGAGAGCCGCTACCTGAGCTTCCCTTTGAGCCTGCAAACTGTCTGATTGACTGAGTGAGGCGAAGCCAAACTGTTGAAAGGGCAAATTATCTTTTTTAGACACCGTGCAGGTACTACTCCTTGATGGTCAGAGTGCCGATATTCAGGTTATTCTAGCATTGATATTTTAAATTGTAATAATGCGATTTCAACGAATATGTTAGCTTTCTTACCTCTCATTTCACTCAGCCTAACCTTTTTAATCTTTAGCAATAGTGGTCTTCATCGCAGTTCTGTTTTGTCTGCATCTGTGACTTGGGGATTCTTTTTAGCTATAGCCACTGAAGTTTTGAGTAGGTTTAAACTAATTTCATTTAACTCGTTGCTACTACTATGGGTGATAGTTCTTGCTGGGTTAATCTATATCTATATGAAGCAAATCAAACAGCAAGAGTGGAACATAAAATCAAATGGTGCTTCAAGAAATTGCAAAGCTGATGTTATTACTCCTTTTCTAGTTTTGCTGCTGTGCGGCGCTGCTATGATCATTACAGCAGTTGGCGCGATTGCTCTGATATCACCACCTAACAACTGGGACGCAATGGACTATCACATGAGCCGTGTCGCTCATTGGATACAGAACCATAGCGTTGCCCATTATCCAACAGCTTACACACCACAGTTGTACCAAGATCCTTGGGCAGAGTTTGCCATTCTACATTTTCAGATCCTTAGTGGTGGAGATCGGTTCGCTAATTTTGTGCAGTGGTTTAGTATGCTTGGCAGCATTCTTGGTGTCTCACTAATTGCAAAGCAACTCGGAGCTGATCTACGGGGTCAGGTTTTTACGGCTGTAGTAGCTGCAACCATTCCGATGGGGATTCTTCAAGCATCAAACACTCAAAATGACTATGTCCTCGCTTTCTGGATGGTTTGTTTGGCTTACTACGTGCTACAGACTGCGCAAAGAGGAAAAGAAAGGAACTGGACTGACTCATTTAACGTTGGTACAAGTTTGGGTCTAGCTATCTTAACCAAAGGCACAGCTTATTTTTATGTAACTCCATTTCTAATTTGGTTCGTTTGGTCGCAGACTAAACGCTCGTCCTGGAGAGCCTGGAAACCGATCTTAATAGTAGCCATTCTAACAACTGCTCTGAACATTGGTCACTACCTGCGTAACTATAATTTATTTGGTTCGCCTCTTGGCTCTCCGGAAGACTATAGAAACGGCATGTTTGGCATCTCAGTTTTGATATCAAATTTGACTAGAAACATAGCGCTGCATTTGGGAACACCATTTGCTCTATTGAGCGGTATTACCTACAAAATAGTTAAGATAATACATGCAGTTATCAGCATGGATATTAATGACCATCGCACAACTTTCTCCAAAACATTCTTTGTTCCAGGAGGGCTTTCTACAATAGGCTTGACTGGTAATGAGAACAGTGCGGGTAATTTGCTGCACGTTTTATTGCTTGGGTTGTGTATTACGATTTTTGTGGTGAGATTGCGAAGACAATGTTATGTCTCTGTTTATCTAACTGCTGTTTTGTGCGCATTCTTCCTATTTTGTTACTTGGTGAAATGGCAAGCATGGAATAGTCGTCTTCATCTACCACTGTTTGTCATGGCCTCTACATTTATTGGGGTTGTGTTGTCTAGAATTTCTAAGAAATTTGCTAACTCCCTAGTACTCATTTTATTGTTGTCATCAATTCCGTGGGTTCTATGTAACAGGTACCGACCTATGATTGGCAGCAATAATATATTTGAGGTTAGCAGAATTGAGCAGTATTTCAGTGACAGAATATATCTTGAAAAGCCTTATGTAGAAGCGGCAAACTTTTTAAAGAGTAGAGGCTGCTCCCAGATTGGATTATCTTTGGGAGATGATCCTTGGGAGTATCCTCTTTGGGTAGTTTTAAAGGCTCATAACAAACAGCAAGTTTACGTTGAACATGTCAATGTGGAAAATATTTCTAGTTCCGCTCAAGGCAGCTATTTTAACAAAGAGTTTCTCCCTTGTGCTGTTGTTCGTTCTACCACCAAGAAAAGCGGACAAAAGGAGATTCAACAACTTGTTTTTAAAGCCAAAGTATACGAGCAAGAAGAAGGATCTAATGATGTTGAGGTTTTAGTTAAGCAGTAGTTAATTTAAATATTATATTTTTGTTTGATTTAGGGGGGAGTGTCTTTGTTGACGAACCGCAGAGAGGAAAAGGATACGAAGGAAAATTTAAAACTCATTTAGAGTTGCTATATAGTGGAATGACAAGAACATTCTTTTAGTAGATTGACCTGCGCCATTTTCAGTAAGCAACAAATATTGCTCGGAATGAATACTCTATGATCACTAAAACTGTTGAAACAATTCTTGAACAAACGCTGGATGGATATGAGCTGTCCCTTGCAGAGGGAGTAGTGCTGCTGAAGCAGACTGACGCAGATGTTGTTGATGCTATTCGCGCTACATCTGACCACCTCCGTCAAGAGCAAGCAGGCGACACGGTTACCTATGTGATTAACCGCAATGTCAACTTTACCAACATCTGTGAGCAGCACTGTAGTTTCTGTGCATTCCGTCGTGATGCCGATGACGCGGGTGCTTACTGGTTAGATTGGGCACAGATATTAGAAAAGGCAACTGACGCAGTTCAAAGGAATGCCACAGAAGTTTGTATGCAGGGCGGATTGAACCTTCAAGCAAAGCTGAACGGTAAATCTTTACCCTATTATGTACAGTTGGTAGAAACGATTAAGGAGCAGTATCCTCAGATTCACTTACACGCCTTCTCTCCTCAAGAAGTGCAGTTCATTGCTAGGGAAGACGGTCTAAGTTATGCAGAGGTGATAGCTGCCCTACAAGATGCTGGAGTGGGTTCGATGCCGGGTACAGCGGCAGAAGTTTTAGATGATGATGTGCGACGCATCCTATGTCCGGAGAAAATTGATACAGCAACTTGGCTAGAGATTGTCAGTACTGCTCATCAGCTGGGTCTACCAACAACTAGCACTATGCTGTCTGGACACATTGAGACCCCAGAACAGCAGATGCTTCATCTTAGTCAATTGCGATCGCTCCAACAAACTGCCCTCAACCAGGGTTTTCCTGCTGGCATCACAGAATTTATTCTGTTGCCTTTTGTTGGTCAAGAAGCACCTAGATCTTTACGCCGCCGCGTGGGGCGCGATCAGCCGATTCTGGCTGACGCACTACTGCTGACAGCTGTAGCGCGAATTTTCTTGGGACGATTGATTCCTAACCATCAGCCTAGCTGGGTGAAGCTGGGACTAGCAGGTGCCACTGAAGCTTTAAATTGGGGCTGCAACGATATCGGCGGCACGTTGATGGAGGAACATATCACCACAATGGCAGGTGCTCAAGGTGGCACCTGCATGGAAGTCGAAACCTTACAAGCTGCAATTTGCTCCTTGGGACGTCCTTATCAACAACGGGATACGCTCTACAAGGAATTGTCAGCCCCAAACTCCGAACTCCGAACCTCTCTATCCTCCCCGATCCCCGTAGTACCAATTCAAGATAGGATAGACGATAATTTCAGTCTCGTTTCACAAAAATGTTTATGAAGCGCCATTGGTCACGTCTACTTTCCCTGCTTTTGGCTGTAGTCATCAGCTTGATGGGTAGTTCGTCAGCGAACGCCGCCACTAGCCTCGGTGGAGATTATCGCCAAGACACTCTATCGGTAGTGAATACCCTGAAAACCGCTCTTGATTTACCAGAAGGTTCACTAGACAAAGCAGCGGCTCAGGCAGAAGCGCGGCAAAAAATTAATGATTTTGCGGCTCGCT
>CAXUIV010000187.1:0-8170 GCA_964250875.1 uncultured bacterium | reverse complement strand
AGTCATTCAACTGAGCCGAAATATCGCCCTCTTCCAGCTCTGCCATAGCATACCGGGGTTCAGCGAAGATCATCACTCCCATAGCGTTTTGTAGGAAATAGCCACAGGTTTTTGTACCAATGACTAAAAAGAAGCTGTCTTCGATCTTTTGATACAGCCAAGCGACGCAGCTGATTGGGCAAAAAGTGTGGTAATTACCAGTCTCACACTCAAAATTGAGGGTATCAGGGGCAGTCATAAATTAAATTCCTTGATCTTAAACAAGAATAAATTAAGAGTTTTGAGGTGAAGTAGAGAAGTTTAAGGCTATTTTTACTTCTTCAATTCAAAACTCAAAACTCATAATTCAAAGCTGTTGGGATTAGAAGTTGGGAAACAGACGGGAAATCTCTTCATCTTCCAGCAAAGATAGATCTTCCCCTTCAGGAGTTTTGGGATGGGTGCCTTCGTGCGCTTCACCCATCCGGTTCAGCTCTTCTTCATTCCAGACATCCGGCAATACATCGCCCAGTTCCTGCGCCTGGGTAGGGTGCATTGTCTCTAACGTCTCTAGGGACTCGTGAGGTGACGCTTCCCCAAGCCCGGTTTCATGAGTCACCTCTTCATCAAAAGACAGATCGCCGAATGCCTGTGCCTCTGCGGCATGCAGTACAACAAGAGACTCGTCGTCATCAAATTGGTCCAGCGCCATCTCGTCCGAGAAGTCATGAAGCGACATCCCTCCAGCCTCTGGAACTGCTGCGTCTAGTCCGTCCAGGTTGGTTTCGAGTAACGCATCGTTGAATTCATCTGGCTCTAATGTGACAACTACACCGATTGTGTCCTCGTCTAGCGCCACTGCATCAGACACGCCTATCAAGACGCTACTCTGTGACTCTAGCTCTGTGGGATTGACACGATTACCTAGAACGAGATCTGGGTCGAAATTCAACTCCAGCACCTCAATCAGAGTATCTGCATCCGGATTCAGCTTGGAAAACGGCAACATCAACTGCGCCAGTTTCGGTTCAAGTGCATTAACAACTCCCAGGATGAGGTAAGAAGGCGGTCGCCTGCCACCGTCAGGAGTGTAAACTGATTCCACCTCCATGTGCCGAGTAATCCAGCCATGGTTCATCTGGAAAAACTGTAGCCACTTTTGCTTGAGCGAGTCTGTAAAGTTATCAAAGAAAGCCATCTTTGTACCCCATCCTGAACACTTAACTGGTTAAACCACCATTAAGTCTAATTCCTCTTCCTGAGTCAAGACAGGCGGCTTTACCGGATTTAGGTAGAAGTCAGATAGTAAAGTGAATAACTCCCGATCTGGAGCATCATTAGGCACAACCCCTTCAGGCCGCGCCAGAATCTGGTCAGCAATACTAAGGTAATAATCGCAGACATAGTTAAGCGATGGGTCAGACTCTGCCATTTCAAACAGGGTTTTGCCCTTAACACGAGAAACCCGGATGTCCTCAATTAGGGGCAACACCTCTAGCACTGGCATCGGCACTGCTTCCACATACTTTTCAATCAGGTCGCGCTTGGAGGTGCGATTGCCAATCAGTCCAGCTAGACGTAGAGTATGGGTCCGAGCTTTCTCCCGGACTGAAGCGGCAATGCGGTTAGCGGCAAACAGAGCGTCAAATCCATTGTCCGTCACAATCAGGCAGTAGTCAGCGTAGTTAAGGGGAGCAGCAAAGCCACCGCAAACCACGTCGCCTAGAACGTCAAACAGAATAACATCGTACTCATCAAAAGCATTGAGTTCTTTCAGCAGCTTCACCGTTTCACCCACCACATAGCCACCGCATCCTGCGCCTGCTGGAGGGCCACCGGCTTCAACGCAATCAACACCACCGTAGCCTTTGTAAATGACATCTTCAGGCCAAACGTCTTCGTAGTGGTAGTCCTTTTGTTGAAGAGTGTCAATAATCGTGGGGATCAAAAAACCAGTCAGAGTGAAGGTGCTGTCGTGTTTGGGGTCACAGCCAATTTGCAACACTTTCTTGCCACGCTTGGCAAGGGCGACGGAGATATTACAGCTGGTCGTAGATTTACCAATGCCACCTTTCCCGTAAACTGCTAGCTTCACTTTTGTCTGACTCCTATCTTTGCTTATTAAATCTGCACTTATTTCGGCTAAGTGAAAGCGCTTCAACTAACCTGCTGGTTGCTGTTGTTGGGTCTTTGAATGCATTATTGACCAACTGACGGATAAAAGAAAGGGGGTCCGTAAATGTAATAGTGTTTAAAACTCGGTTTTAATAACCCTGAAAGCGCTGTCAGGCTTATCTGCTGCAAAAAATCGCTATTTCTCTAAAAAAATTTGTTTTTAGCTGTTTGTCAAAATTTAAATCAATAAAATAGATACAATAAGCAAAAAAAATAGTATGTCTTTGCGTCTTCGCGCCTTTGCGTGAGGCAAGAAATTCTCAAGTAGACGGTTTAGTGTTAAAAGTTATTAAGTCGTAGTTGGTGGCGTAAAGTTTTGTGAATTAAGAGGGTCGAACCGCCGAGGCGCAGAGAACGCAGAGGGAAGGGGGGAGAGTTCTATTTCTTCTTGTTCTTGCAAGGATTGCCAGCCGGTTTGCCACAGGGCACTGTCTTTTAACTGTTTGGCGTTAAGCCAGAACCGGACGGTGGGATCGCAGGCGGCTACTATTTCTGCGAACACCCACTGACCTTGATTCTTGCGGTTGACTACCTGGAAGTGCCGCCAGCCGTCTACTTTTTGCTGGGCTGTCCATTTGGAACCAACCAAATAAGGAAATTTCTGCTTTTTTTGCATGTTACCCCTTACTCCTCACTCTGAAATGTCGGATGGGGAATCTGTGTGCATACCCTCTAGTTTAATGAGAATGTAGGGCTTGAGCTTCTCAAACTCGTCTTTGAGCCAGCTTTTACTGTTGTGCGGATCCGCAGATGAAACCAGCGTCTGGCTGATCATTGCCCACTGTTGCAGTCGTTCGCATTGGGCAGTGGCGATAGTGAGCAGCAAGCAAGCATAGGGGCGTTGGGGTTCCTCTCGTGCAAACAACAGTAGACGGTAGTATCCGGCTTCTCCTAGCAGTCGCGCTGTTTGCTGAGCATGAAGTGTTTTCATGTCCAGGTAGCAAGGCAGCCATTTGGGACCGTATTCTCTGTTGTGGAGAACACTGATCCACAGCATCATGGGGTGGGGGGATGTGATGAAGAGGAATTGGTTGTAGCGTGTGCAGTTAATGCGCTTTTGAATCTCCTGTTGCGGTAACATGACCCATAGCGCTGACAAGGGACCAGTGTTAGAGCGAATGGGATGGGAAAAGACGATGTCGGCGATTGGTTTGTTTTTAGGCCAGGAAATCTGTTGAGCTTCATCTGATGTTGTGGGTGTTTCAACAGATCTATTCCCAAGCAGTGGCCCTTCAACAGATTGCCCCAAGGGCAGCTCTACTGCTTTTATTGCTTTAGTTCCATAACGCTGTTCTAAAGGCATCAATGTCTGTAGGATGTGACTGACGGTTTGGGGGCGATCGCTCGGCTCTTTAGCCAAACAACTCATCACCAGACTTTCCACATCCTTAGGAATCTTGAGTCTGACATCAACTGAGTCAAAGGAGCGCGGTGGTTGAAAGTGGTGGGCTTTGTACCAGCCACCAAAAGAGTGGGTATTTGACTGAACGGGCATCTTGCCTGTTAGCATCTCAAACATCATGACGCCCAAACTGTAGATATCGGAACGGTTATCAAGCTCTTTACCCTCCATCTGTTCTGGAGAGGAATAAGCCAAAGTACCCAGGTAGTAGCTAGTTTGATCTGTCTCTGCCTGTAGTAGCTTGGCAATACCAAAGTCCAGCACCTTGATCAGTTCTCCAAAGCTAGAGTCCTGGACCACTACCATGTTGCTGGGTTTAATGTCCCGGTGGATAATCGGACAAATTTTGCCGTCAATAGGGATACCCTGGTGGGCACACTGTAGTCCTAAACAAATTTGCCGCGTCAGGCTCAGGAATCTGGGTATAGGTAATGGCTGAATGCGAATGAGATCGCCGAGATCGCTGCCGTGCAGATATTCCATCACGTAAAACGGCGTCCCGCTTTCATCCACGCCGTAATCCATCACCCGCACGATGTGAATGCTTTTTTGACCTAGTAGGGCGCAGGTTTTTGCCTCTCGCTCAAAGCGCTCTAGCATCTGTAGCTTGTGATTTTGGAGCGACAGAGTGAGAAATTTAATGGCAACGGGCACGCCTCCCAACAAAACGTCTGTTGCACGATAAACCCGACCCATCGCTCCAGCTCCAATCAATGTCTGAAGTTGGTAGCGCTTGGCAAGTAAGCGACCAATGTTAGGGTCTGTCATTGTCAGCTAGGAGAGGGGTGAAGGGGCAAGGGGGTGAGAGGATTTAGCACCCAGTAGCATATAAAATATAGCTGTGAATATAGCTACGAAGCACTATTCCTGTAATATTTAGCACCGTTGTAGAGATGCACCCAGAGCCTGATGTTGTACGATCCTTTATTCAATGATATCAAATTTGAAGAAGGGCATAGGGCATAGGGCATGGGGCATAGGGCGTGAGTTTTAAGTTCTGAGTTTTGAGTTGAAGAATAACTGAGTAGATAACTCTCCCCATCTCCCCATCTCCCCATGCCTTGCTCATTCTGACTGCCGTTCCAAACTAGCCTCCATAGTGCTAGTAAGGTAGTGGCCAGCAAGAATACCGCTCGAAAGGTAGTAGGTGTCGTCGCTAAGCCGGTGGAGGGTTTCAAACCCACTGCGACGTTGGCGATCGCTCAGCACCCAATAGCGCTGCACAATTGTTTCTGGCGCTACCCAGCCCTCTCCTTCGACTCGCCCTAGGAGATTGTGCTGCAAGACAAAGGTGTACTGGCGCTCTCCAGCTGCCAAACGCCCCCGGTACTGGAGGGAGATCTGCTCGCGCTCACTACCAGGAAAATTCAGCATAGTTAACATCGTGAACCAGTTGTCTTTGGGATTCCAAGCCACCCGCATTTTCCCTCTGACGCTGATTGGCAGTCCGTTACGCTCCAGCCAATTCCCTTGCAGCGTCCAGCGGCCTGGTTCAATTAAGAAAGTGTGAGCCACCATGCAATTCTTTGCCTTAAGGGAACACCACTAAGACTGCCTTCCTCTGTAGATAAATACAAGTTCAATGTCAAATAAAGGGTAGCAATGAGCATCTAAAGAAATATAGCAAAGCTTAAGAGCTAAGTATCTATGAAATAAAAGTGTACTGGGAAGAGTCAATAGCAGAATTACGATTGGATGTCATGTGGTCTGCATACTTTTGTTATAAAAATATACAGACATGATATCACAATTTATACATCATCTCTAAATTCTTTGGTCACTTGGATAGTAAACATCTCCTAGTAAAACTTCTAGTGTGGCTCCGGTCACTTGCCTCAAGTTACCAGGAATGCCCAACTGCCGCCAATGGGCTAGAACAGCGAAGGCGATCGCTTCTTTAAAATCTACACTTAGTCCCGCTTCATCAGTTGTCAGCACTGGTACTGAAGGTATTTGAAGCTGTAAGCGTTTTTTTAGGTAGAGGTTCCGGCTGCCGCCGCCACACAACAGCACTTGTTCAGGTAAGTGCGGTAAGAAGGTACGGTAGCTATGAACAATTGAGGCAACGGTTAGCTCCGTCAGAGTTGCTAGTAGGTCAGATGAGCTGAGGTTATATCCTTCAGCCTCTGCTAAACACTGCTGGAGGTAATCCCAACCAAATTGCTCCCGACCTGTCGATTTGGGGGGCGGTTGCTGAAAGTAGTCTTGGCTCAGCCATTGTTCCACTAATTTATGGCAAGGAGTCCCACTGGCTGCCCAACTACCGTCCTGGTCGTAACTCTTAGCTCCATCAGTTAAATGATGTACTGCGAAATCCAGCAGAGTATTTCCTGGGCCAGTGTCCCAACCACAAACACCTAGCCATTCACCCTGACCTGCTGGTAGATAGGTTACATTGCCAATGCCACCAATATTCTGAATACAGCGAGGCGCTTGGGGATGGCTCAGCAGACAAACGTCCACCTTAGACACCAGAGGCGCACCCTGACCACCCGATGCTATATCAGCCGAGCGGAAATTGCTGACAGTAGGAAGACCTGTCACGTGAGCAATAACAGAACCACGACCTAGTTGAAGAGTGTAACCCAAGCGAGTTTTGAGTTTTGAGTTTTGAGTTTTGAGTTTTGAGTTCTGGATAGGGGAAGTGTCTCTAAGTTCCCCCATCCCCCCATCTCCCCATCTCTTCAAAGGGGGCCGATGGTAAACCGTCTGGCCGTGAGAACCGATTAGCTGAGCTGAGGGGTGGCCGATTTGAATGTTTTGGGCAGCTTGGGCAAAAGCTAGGGCGATCGCATCGTCTAATTCTGCCAGATCTGCCATTGGGATCGCGGCTCCGCTACAAAGAGGCAAAATTTGTTCTCTTAAGCTATCTGGGTAAGGATAAGTTGCCCCAGCTAGGAGTTTCACTTTTAGGTCCGATTCAGTACCGGCAATATCTACTATGGCAGCATCAATACCATCAACTGACGTGCCGCTTATCAAACCGATTACGCAAACCATTACCGTACCTCTGTGTACCTTTGGTATAGAGCTTAAAGCTTAAAGCTACCAGCGTTGACATTCAGCAAAGGTCAGTTGGGGAAGAATAGTTGTATTACCGGTCGGGTTTCTAAACCTGGAAACTTTGTAGAAACGTTGCATACAACGTTTCTACATCTTTACTGACGGGAGCGAATAGCTTGTCGAAACTCCCTGACCGCATCATACTGGTCGTGGTAGGTAATGTAACGGCAGAAGAGGTCGATGGGTAGGTTTGGCAAAAGTTCGCTAATAGTGATTTTTTCATAGCCATTTTCCCGAAGTCGATTGACCTCCAGTACGCCATCCTCCCAGAACCAAACTTCGGTCACTCCCATGCGGCGGTAGCCTTCTAGTTTACTGATACCACCGCTAGTAATAACAACTTCGATCGCCAAGTCGGGGGATGGCTTACGAAACCCAATATTGTAGGACTCGTCGGGTTCGTTGCGTGCCCCCAAATCCTTATTGCCCAGTGATGGTCCTCCTCGACTGTAAAACCGAATATCGGCTTCTTCCATATAAGCTTCAATCAACCGCCGAATGGTGGACTTAAAATCTTCGTGTTCTGGGCTGACGGTCATGATTTCGAGCGTCCCATCCAAGTAGCGAAACTTCACTCCAGGAATAGATGCAAACGATTGCTCGATTGCTGTGAATTGCTCCCAACTAACTTTCGGGAATACCTGTGCTTCACGCTTACGGGGTGGTTGCACGAGCTGTGTCACCATACCAGTTGCTCCTATTGCTCCACTTTTACGTAGATACCATTCATCCTTGAAGCTGACTCAAAAACCAAGCCCCAACTTCAGTATTATCCATTGTTCGACTCCGCTGCAAACCTTCCTCTAACAGGGCGATACCTAAATGCGGCAACACAACAGACTCCCTAATTCGTTGACTGCCTCCATTGGCAATGATTCTGAAAGCGGTAATTTGTGCCTTTTTGACATCCACCACCCAGTATTCTGCAACTCCCAAATCTTCGTATAGTATTCGTTTTCCGCCTAAGTCTTCAGCTAGAGAGGTGTCGGCGATTTCAATCGCCAAATTTGGGGGTGAGTTGTTATCTAAGTCCACAACAGTGCCTACTGGAGCTAATTTCACTTTTCCCCCAACGTAGTAAGAGGCATCTGGTTGACCCTCTTGCACCCCCACTTTCCGATAGCTACAGTTGATGAACAGCTTCATGGGTAAAGCTTTGGCAATACCAAACAGGTTGACTATTATGACGATAATCCCGTTATCATTAGCGTGGTCTGGCCCAATTGGTGACTCAATTCTTATCTGTCCGTTGTGGTAGTAGCATTTAGCTTTTTCATAAGCCGGGTCTGCAACCGCCTGAACGTATTCATCCCAGTTGCAATCAACCCAAGTATCAGTCGGTAGTATTGTCTGTAATTCATCCATTGCTTCAGTTTCCACGTAACTCATTAATCACTACACATAACTGTCTAGTGATTAATGAATCCATTCTGCTTTCATAGGGTCTCCCCTTCCTCTTCGCCCTTCGCCCTTCGCCCTTCGCCTTTCCCCCTTCCCCTCCTCAACGATGTGAAGAGTCGTTAAAGATAGTGTATGCGAGTTGACTTTGCT
>CAXUIV010000186.1:0-8215 GCA_964250875.1 uncultured bacterium | reverse complement strand
TGTCTGTCCACTCCAACAGTGGTTGAATGACAGTCAGATGCAGGCGATCGCTGCCGAGAACAATCTTTCCGAAACGGCATTTTTTGTGAAACAGGCAGACCACTACACACTGCGCTGGTTCACTCCTGTTACTGAAGTTGATCTCTGCGGACATGCGACTCTAGCATCGGCTTTTGTGATTTTCAATTATGTAGATACGTACAGAGACTCAGTAATTTTTAAAACACGTAGCGGCGAATTGGTGGTTAGTCGAGACAACGAGTTGCTGTCAATGAATTTTCCTGCTCACGAACCGACTCCTTGTCAAGCTCCAGACGCACTGTTGAAGGGGCTTGTCAGACACCCTCAAGCAGTGTTGGTGACTGCCAGCAACTATTTTGTCGTCTACGGCTCTGAAGCGGAGGTGCAATCTTTAAAACCAGATTTCGCTCTGCTGGCGAGCTTGGATCGTCACGCTGTTATCGTGACTGCTGTCGGCGATCGCTCTGATTTCGTCTCCCGCTTTTTCGCCCCGCAAGTCGGGATTCCAGAGGATCCAGTTACAGGTTCAGCCCACTGTAGCCTCATCCCTTACTGGTCAAAGCAGTTGGGTAAGCCCAAGCTTCACGCCCTCCAGATCTCACAACGTCAAGGAGAGCTGTTTTGTACCGACGCTGGTGATAGGGTGATTATCTCAGGTCGAGCAGTGAGGTATCTTGAAGGCACGATTTATTTGTGAAGCTACAGGTGCGTCCAGTGGAAGAGAGATAACATTATTCCCCCTCATTTCAACCTTGATAGACTACTAGCTCGGAGAGTGCTACTCCCCCCGTTAGTGTCGAACGAGATGTCCGCTCAGACTCTGGTGTCTATCATCTTTCTATCAGGCGGCTCAACAGCAGTGTTCCCACGGGAAAATTCCAAATTTTGATTACTCGCGAATTGGCGTCCGGTTTGATCTACTGAAGAGAGTTCGGATTTTAGTGGTTAAAGTTTGGCTAACCAAGTTACCACCAGCGGATTGACAATCTCCGGGCGTTCGTCATGCGGACAGTGGCCAGTGTCGGGAATGGGAATTAACCGAATTGGTTGACCGCGATCGCTCAACTGCTTATAGATTGCCGCACCAGTAATAGGTGTCCAAGGGTCATCCTCGCCCCAAAGCACCAGCAGGGGCAGCTTGACTTTAGGCAGCAACTCAGATGGCATAGGACCAGGCGGCGCACTCAAAATTGAGGCAAATACCTGCTGCGCCCCAGGATCGCAGGAAGGTTCATAGAGGAGATCCACAAGTTCATCTGTGACAGCTTCCCGGTTGCGGTAAACCTGGAGTAATGTGCGCCGGATTTGAGATTTCTGCCGAACACGATTGAACAAAAACGGTCCAGTCAGGCGAGAACGCACCAAGCCGTTGAAAGCCCCCATAACAAGCCGGAGTGGCGGATTCAGTTCATGGGGGCGATGGCTTAGTCCACCAGCGCAGTTAATTAGCACGCCGCCAACGGCAATTTCAGGATGGTTAGCAACAATCATCAGGCTTAGGAGTGCGCCAATCGAGTTACCAATGAACACAGCCGGTTCCTGAACGTGTGCTGCCCAAAAATCCTGAAGCAGTTGCTCCCACAGCTCTAGACTGTAATCCAGAGGAGGCTTATCAGAACCGCCAAAGCCCAGTAGATCTAACGCAAATACTCGGTAGCCAGCGGCAGCTAGCACCGGAATATTTTTGCGCCAATGTCCGATAGCAGCACCAAAACCATGTATCAGTATCAGTGGGCGTCCACTGCCCATGACGGTGTACTGAATTTTGTGGCCTTGCCATGTCCAAGTGAGCTTTTCAAACGGGCCTGAATGCGTCAACTGCTGGATAGTCACAATATCTATTGTTAAGAATCTTAAACTTATTTTTATCTTAATGTTTCTTGACTCTGATCGCCGCAATTAAGAAGAGAAACGAACCGCCGAGGCGCAGAGGACGCGGAGAGTTAAGTGAACGCAGCCTGTAAGTCTGATAGCTTGGAAGGGATCTCATCTCCATTAGCTCCTACTCTGTGTTCTTTGCGCCTCTGCGGTTCGTACTCTTAATGCTGCCGATTGTTTACAATCCCGACTACGTCGCACCACTTCCAGCGAGTCATCGCTTCCCGATGCCCAAGTTCCGGCAACTCTACGAGCTGCTGTTGGCTGATGGAGTAGCGCATCCAGAACAGTTTCACACTCCTCAGCGTCCCCCACAAGAGTGGATTGAGTTGGTTCATACTCCTGAATATGTCCAAGCTTACTGCGAAGGCACGCTCGACGCTAAAGCACAGAGGCGAATCGGGCTACCATGGAGTCCAGCATTGGTGAATCGAACTTGTAAGGCGGTAGGCGGCACGATTCTTACAGCCCAATTGGCACTAGAGCATGGTCTAGCCTGCAACACAGCTGGCGGCACTCATCATGCCTTTCCTGATTATGGGTCTGGTTTTTGTATTTTTAATGATTTGGCGATCGCTGCCCGTGTCTTGCAGCGGCTCGGTCTTGTTCACAAAGTTTTAATCATTGACTTGGACGTTCATCAGGGTGACGGCACCGCTTTTATCTTCCAAGATGACTTCAGCGTCTTCACCTTCTCTATGCACTGTGAAGTTAATTTTCCTGGTACAAAGCAAAAGAGTGACTTGGACGTCCCCCTACCAGTTGGAATGGAAGATGATGCTTATTTACAAACACTGGCAAAATATCTGCCGAATCTACTAGCTGAGAATCAGCCAGATTTGGTATTGTACGATGCTGGAGTTGATCCCCATGTGGGCGATCGTTTGGGAAAACTAGCTCTGACTGATACAGGTTTATTCCGCCGTGAGATGCAGGTTTTAAACACTTGCGTAGCACTAGGATACCCAGTCGCCTGCGTTATTGGAGGCGGTTATGCTGACGACCTTGAGGCGCTCGTGTACCGCCACTCTCTGCTCCACCGAGCTGCTAGTGAGGTCTATCATCAGTACGGCCTTCTTTGACCACGGGTAGATGCAGCGTTCCGTCTAACTTGATACACTTTATGCGCAAGAGAAAACAACAGCCGAGGAGCAAAGCGTGCTGCTATTAAAGGGCTTTGAAGTAGAGATGTACACCGGCACCCCGCAGGGTGACGTTGTTGGGCTTTCAGACCGAATCGTGGCATCTGTAAATGGGTTTATGCGGGAGCCAGACAGCCGCAATGTGGAGTACGCAACCGATCCTTCACGCCATTATGATCAGTTGTTGTGTGATTTAGTCCGGCCTCGGCTGCGATTACGAGAATACTTGAAGCGCTTGGGGGACTATACACTCATTCCCGGAAGTACTCTATCTTTAGGTGGGAGTGAGCGCTTTTACCGCTCGGATCCAGACAACACCTATCACGACTATATTGAGCAGACCTACGGCACTGCTGTCGTTACCGCCAGTATTCATATCAATGTTGGCATTGACGATCCAGAGGTGCTGATGCGGGCATGTCGTCTCATCCGGGTTGAAGCACCCCTGTACCTCGCTCTCAGTGCCTCCTCCCCGTTTCTCAACGGTGATGTTACTGGGTATCACTCTACTCGTTGGGGAATGTTTCCGCAGACGCCAGCTCATGTGCCGCTGTTTGAAAGCCATGCTCACCACATTCAGTGGGTTGAGAACCAGCTAGCTGCCGGAACTATGCAAAATGTTCGTCATCTATGGGCATCTGTCCGACCAAATGGCAGTGATCGTCCATACAATCTGAATCGGCTAGAATTGCGAATTTGCGATCTTGTGACAGACCCAATTGCCCTGTTGGCAATTACTGCTCTACTAGAGGCCCGTCTGTGGCAGCTGATAGAAGACCCCCGACTTGACCCGTTAGATCAGAGTTGCCTCCCAGCTACAACCCGGTCAGAAGAACTCATTGCCCTCACCTCTGATAACGAGGCTGCTGTTGCCAAGCAAAGTCTCAATGCTCCTTTGCGGCACTGGCGCGATGGCAGGAGCATCTTGGCTAAAGAGTGGATTGAGGAAATTTATCAAGAAGTTTGGGCGATCGCTAAACAACGAGGTTTTAGCTGTTTCCTTTCCCCGTTGCCCAAAATCTTGCGGGAAGGCAACGAGGCACAGCAGTGGTTAAAACTACACTCCTATGGTTTCGACACGCGGCACGTTGTGGTGGAGGCAATTCAAGCGATGCAAGAGCGAGAACGAGAACTGGAAAATAAGCTGTGTGAACTTTCGGTTGCGTAGTTGTTAAGGAAAGACGGAGGGGGTTGAGGGAGAAGATAGCTCCCTCGGTCTTCCCAGAAGATGTAACTTTGGACAGAGGCCAAATCTGAGCTTCAGAATATCTAATCTATCTCCTCAAGTTTACTGTTATTAAAAAAAACTATATATCGCCTCAGTCTATAGACAGATTGTCACTGAGGGTAACACGTTATCTTCAAGTTAAATAAAGCGCGAACTGGATGCCCCAAGTTGTTTTAGTTCATCCGCAAATTCCTCCCAACACAGGCAGTGTTGCCCGTACCTGTGCCGCAACAGGCACGGAACTGCATCTAGTGGGTCCCTTAGGGTTTGAGATTAGCGATCGCTATCTGAAGCGTGCTGGACTAGACTATTGGCCATTTGTTGCCCTACACTACCATGACTGTTTTGCATCCTTTCAAGCCTGCCATCACCAACGTGGAGGACGATGGATTGGCTTCAGCGTAGCTGGTAGCTGTAGCTATGTCCGCTTCCAGTTTCAACAGGATGATTGGCTGCTATTTGGCAGCGAAACGACTGGTCTATCGCCAGCAGTCCTATCCGCCTGTACCGCAACCGTTCGCATTCCTATGACACAGCCAGGTGTCCGCAGTCTGAATCTCTCAGTCAGTGTGGCTGTCGGTCTGTTTGAGGCCCGTCGCCAGCTGGATTATTTAGGATAGCGCATCGGCATTGAGTCTGGACACGCCCCACATCCAAAATTCTGTATGTAATCAGTTCTGCTGATGTAGAAGATATGTTTAACCGCTACCGACCTTGGCAATTAAAAATTACGTTTTTGTACTTTAATTATCCTGATCTTGAGGAAAGTTTAACGTGAGGAAATAGCTGTAGGTCCATGTACTGATTTCATTATATTACTGGAAGCTTATCTAGCTATTTACTAAGCAGAATGGTGGGACAACGATAAGAAATTCATATATGACTCTGCTATAAATATCAGACTTGATCAATAGATTTTAATCATCCTATTCGTCTGAATACTGCGGAAAGCAAAATCTCCAAAAGCATATAGATTAAAGGTTGTAGCATTTGGTAGCTAACGCTATTTTGATGCTGCTCCACTGAGGAACTTGAAATTGTACGGTTGTCTTTATTGGAAAAATCAGCGTAAAGTCACTGCTGTTAGACGGATAATGTGCTGAAGCCCTGAAGAGTGTTACAGAACCTCGATCATTCTCTTGAGAATCTGTGACCTACAGGTTTCTCCAGGAGAAAAGCAATTGTGGCAGTGCTGTGTAGCCTGTGCAATCGCTCCGTTTCAGCAGGTTCAGGTGTATCTAATGGCTATGGGTGGAAACCAACGCAACATTACAATCTTGCGAAGTCCCTCTGGCAGGAAAACGATCCAAGTCTAAACTCTGGTAAAGCAAGTAAACTTGTCTAAATTAATGATGCAGGGTAATCTTGCTTAAGTATGTCTGCCGGTTGTGATCTGGATCTGTATTCGCAGTGATGTGACTCATTGACTGGCTAGTGTGTTCAGTAAATCAAGATCAGTTAAGCGCTAGTGTTCTCTAGGAGGTCGTTTTTGAAAAGAGCATCGACAAAGAAGGTCAACGCTGTTCCTGTCTGCCCAATCAGGCAAGATGCTTCAGAGGGACACCTCAGCCCGGTTCCTCTAGAGGTTAATCGGCGGGTACGTACCTCAGCCGCCATGATTGGCTTAGCAATCTCAATGGGAGCGTCCAGTATTCTACTGGCTCGGCAGAGCGATCGCGCTTTGGCAGCTGAGCCTGTAGCTAATAAGCTGGCAGTCACTACGGTTCCCGTAGATCAAGAAGATGCTGCATATGCAGTTGCGCCAACGAATCAGGTGGTTTCAGAAGTCATTTCATCAGGGAGTGCAGTTACATCTTCCTCTGCCGTATTGCCAATCACTCAAGGCACGCCGACGAGATCTGTGGTCGTCAACCCAATGGTGCCGGGAATTAACCAGCCTGTGCAGGTAGGTCCAACTCTTTGGCAACTATCCCAGTCTCAAGTCGATGCTGGTGAAATCACCGCTTACAATAACCTCGCTGAGCAATCCGACCTCCAAGCTGAACAGGTGCCGCAAGTGCCGGTAGCAAATGAGGCTATTCAAGAAGCATCTGCTGACAGGACAGCCGAAATTTCTAAACCCTATGCAGTACCCAACCAGATCGAACAACCGACGTCGCCTACGTCTGCTGGTGAAATCAACGCTCTTTTAAAAGCAAAGCAAGCGGTCGCACTCAACGCATTGAGACACAAGTCGAACCGTTTGCAAGACAGTCTGGCGGAGTGGAGGTCTGAGGAGTCGAGGGATAACGAAGCTGCCGTCACACAGGGAGCAGTATCCGTATCTAAGTCAGAGAAAGCGAAGATTGCTACTTCAGACAAAGGCGTCACAAAGGCCAGCGAGGAGCTAGCGCTGAAAGACGCATCCAACGCTGAGTTCAACCTTCCTCAGAAGTCGGAGGAGTTGCCATCTGCTGTAGCAGAACCAACTGCCGTAGTTCCAGCGACTGAGCTAGGGTACCATGTGAGGAAAGGAGATACGCTCTCTACAATTGCTCACAATTACGGTATCACGCTGGCTGAATTGGTAAATGTCAATCACCTGACTAATCCAAACCGGCTGCGAATCAATCAACAGCTTGTCATTCCGGCCTCTGAACCCAGCTTGCTCGCTGATAGGCAGCCTGTTGCCGAGAGTAGGAGTTGGCAAGATTCACCTCGGTCAGCATCAAGCGTTACCACAGGTGGATTGAAGCAGGCTGATAAAGACTCAGTAGCTACGGTGTCGGCAGCACCACTAGCTGAAACACAGTTTAATCAGCTTGGCATTGCTAAAATTCCAGCCATAGCCCCAATTCGTCAGTCGGAAAAGCTTTCCGCGAAACCGGAACTACAGCCTAATCCGTATGTTGAGAACTTGCGGCTGGAAATTCTGAGATTACGGGAGAAGTACCAGGCACAGCAGACAGAAGCTCAAGCTGGTGCAGTCTCGGTACCCATTTCAGTTCCCGCACCCAGTACAGCGGCTATTCCTTCTCGACCGAACACTTTGGAGTTTCGGGTTAATCAACAGGGCGAACCAACTAATCCTGAATTTCTCCCTGGACAATTGCCTCTGACCTCAGAGTCAACTAGATATCCAGCTACAGCTTCACCACAGGTGGCAACAGCACCCCTAGGTGTCAATGCCTTTGATTCCCTTCAGTCTCTTAGGGGACGGCAGGTTTCTCCAGAATTACCGCCTCTGGCAGCAGTCGATAGATATCTACCCAAACCTTTTGATGCTTCCACACCCTTCAAAGCAGGCTTCATTTGGCCAGCGAAGGGCCTTTTGACCTCCGGCTTTGGATGGCGGTGGGGACGCATGCACAAGGGGATTGACATTGCAGCCCCGATTGGTACGCCAGTTGTTGCGGCAGCAGCAGGCATAGTGGTGTCGGCAGGTTGGAACTCTGGGGGCTATGGCAATCTAGTGGACATCCAGCACAGTGATGGTAGTCTGACTCGCTATGCTCACAACAACCGGATTCTGGTAAGGGTCGGACAACAGGTTGAGCAAGGTGAGCAAATTTCGGAGATGGGCAGTACTGGCTACAGCACTGGACCGCACTGTCACTTTGAAGTGCATCCATCAGGCCATGGAGCAGTCAACCCAATCGCGTTTTTGCCGGGACACAGTTCCTAGCTGTCTTCGCGCTGACTCTTCTGTTCCATAGAAGATGAAGGGGTAAGGGTAAAGGAAGCTATTAAGTTTTACCTTTACCCTTTGCTTTGACCTAGCAGCCTGTTAGAGAGATAGAAGATAAGACGGACAAGAATTCTCTCTTCAACAGATCGTTAGAAGAACCGTTGGAGCATCTACAGGCAGCTCTGACGCATTGAGCAAGGCTGCTGTGCTGTATGTTAGAATATGAAACTGTTGATAAAATTTGGCTCAGTAGCTCAGTTGGTTAGAGCAGGGGACTCATAAGCCCAAGGTCGGCAGTTCAAATCTGCCTTGAGCCAT
>CAXUIV010000185.1:0-8227 GCA_964250875.1 uncultured bacterium | reverse complement strand
ACGGAACTAGCTTGGGAGTGTTCGTTTTCTTCAGGGGATTCGGATGGAAACATAGTCAATGTGAGACTATCGAATTATCAGAGATAGGTGGTCGTTTGACCTTTTAGCCCAACACAAAGCAGTTCGCTCACATCAGGCTTTCAAGCTCAAGCATCCATTGTTGGAGACTTTTCAGACTTCAGAATATCACGCTATTGTGACGCACCCAGATAAAGCCCTTTTTGACGTGGTCGTTCATCCAACCAGCGTTGCAGAATTAAAGCCGCTGCCTTACGGTCGATGAGACCTTTGTTGTATGCAGGCAAGCGTTCCGCCTTTATTAACTCTTCGGCTTGAAGCGAAGTCAGTCGCTCATCCATATACTCTAGCGGCAGGTTTAGAGCAGCGGCCACTCGTCTAGCAAACTTCTGTACCTGTTTAGCTTGGAAGCCTAAAGAACCATCCATGGAATAGGGCAAACCTGCAACCAGAACCTGAACCCGACGTTCTTGAACTAATCGTTGCAGTTGGGCTATATCCTGGTCGAACGATTGACGCTCAATCGTCATCAGTCCAGTTGCAATTAGACCAGTACCATCACATCCCGCTACGCCAATCCTCTTTTTACCCACATCTAGGCCCAAGGCGGAGATGAAGGGTCGTGGGTGAGAGGGTGAGGAGGTATCTATAAGCGATGAGGGGTTCGACTCCTCACTCTTCACTCCTCCTTGCTCCTCACTGTCAGCCAAGAGGCTTCTCCTGGTGGGCATCTGGTGGTTCTACCTGATGGGAAGGACGCGCTTCCAGGGGGGCATTATGGGAGTATGAGGAAGGCTCTACAAGGGAATTTAATTGCCCAGCGATCGGTTGCGACGGACCAGCCTCCACCGCTGCTTCTGACAACTGCGGCCCTTGTAATAGCCAAGACATCCCACCTGGAACTGGCTTACGTACAGGCTGAAGACCCTGTAGCACATCAGACCACTGAATGCCTTCTAAAGAAACAAACTTGGATTCCCTTAACTTATGCCAAACTGAGCGGGACATGAGTAAAGTATGCGCTACCCTCTGCGCTCCAATTTGCTCTAAATATTCCTCTCGCTCTGGCTGGTAGTCAGCAGATGCCAACTGCAACGCCTGGGCTGGTAGATCTTGAGCAATTCGAGCTAGCTGAGACAACAGCTCTGGATACAGCCACGTATAGGCAGGATGAACAGTCAACTGAGCGACGTGTGGCTTTTGGCCATTGCGGCAAAGTCGCACTTGGAAGCAGCCGATCGCGGCTTTGCGCTGAGGTTCAAACACATAACCGCTGACGATCTCTGTTTTGCTCAGCCACTGCTTGAAGCCGTCAGTCACAGCACCAAACAAGCCCGTTTTAAAGTCATGGGTGTTTCGGTCAAACACCTGACGCACCAGTGGCGGCATGGATGCTGTATCCAGTTGGTAAAGCAGTTGAGCGTCGGCATTACTGACAGGCAGCAGATTAGGCAAATCTGGTTCCGCTTGATTCAACTCCTGTAGCAGCTCCGCTCCGATTTCCCAGTATGTTAGCTGAGCCAGAGTCTGGAATCCATTTTGCCGATAGAGGGCCAGCGCTTCTTTATCATTAATGTTAACTTCAAGTAGCCAGGTACGAGCTTCGCTAATCGTCTCAAAGCAGTAGCGCAGAAGTTGGGAACCAATGCCTTGGGCGCGGACTTTAGGGTCAACTACCACCCTTTCCACTCGCCAAGTGCTGCGTGTGCGGTTGAACGGCGAGACCTGGATCATCCCCAGAACTGTCCGTGACTGTTCTGCTATGTAGTTACAGAAACGGTAGGGAAACGGGTTGGGAAATAAGCTCAGACATTTCAGCACCCCATATAAGCAGCGAAGTAAGAGCAGCTGCTTTTGGAGTTCCGAAGTCAGCGTCGGGTTTTCGGCCTCTAAAGAGTCCGCACACAGCCGTTCGATTCCCTGTAGGTCACGGTACTGAGCCGGTCGGATGGCAATGCTGAGGTTCTGGGGATGCAATGAAGTCATGTTAAGTCTGGCCGCAGTAAGCGCCTGAAGTGACATAGCAATATGGCGCTGGCATTATTTTAACGGCTTTCTAGCTATTGGCGTAGAACCTTATGACAGATTACTTGACTATCTAGATTGCTTGACGAGAAACCAGCTTTTCAAAAGTCGCTTGGGTTTGGTGGAGCAACTGTTCGCGGCTATCTACTACCGTCTGGCTAAGAGGCGGGACTAGATTCCGAGCCTGTAGAGCCATGTGCATCTGAAGATGGGCCACGTACTCACTGAAATCTTCACGAATTGAATCACTCGGTAATCCCTTTGATTGCATCGCCACAAGACTATCCTTTTTTAAGTTTCTTCTTGATCTATTGCCCACACCAGAAGTTATCACGCTGCTTTTGCGGACTTCTCACTTCGCAATGAAGTGTAATCCTTTTTTGCCCTCCTATTAAGAAGTGTAAAGTTATAGGTGTTTTTGGCTTCGACTGCTAGTCGTCTACTGCCTGAATCCCTACACGTAGTCCAATCGCAATTTTGCTGTGCTTCTCAATTTGGCCCATGACTTGCTTAGCCCGATGAATCACCGTTGCGGGTAAACCAGCCAGTCGTCCCGCCTCAATTCCATACGAACGGTCTGCCCCTCCCGGCTGCACCTGATGTAAAAATACAATTTGATCGGGTAGTTCCTTCACCGTCACCTGATAGTTAGCCACATTGCCTAGAATTGACGCCAGTTCGTTCAGTTCATGGTAGTGGGTGGCAAAGATTGTTCGCGACCGAATCTCCGTTGCCAGATACTCTGCTACAGCCCAGGCAATCGAGAGACCATCAAAAGTTGCCGTTCCTCGACCGATTTCGTCTAACAGAACAAGGGAGTTGGAAGTCGCATGATTAAGAATGTTAGCCGTCTCATTCATCTCCACCATAAACGTGGACTGACCCGTAGCTAGATCGTCTACAGCACCAACGCGAGTAAAAATGCGATCGCAAACCCCCAGAGTTGCCGACTCAGCTGGTACAAAACTCCCAGTCTGAGCCATCAACTGGATCAACCCCACCTGGCGCAGATAACAACTCTTCCCGCTAGCGTTGGGACCAGTTAAAACAATCAGATCAGGCGTTTGTTGTTCGTTGTTTGTTGATTGGTTGTTGGTTGTAACTAACTCCGCACTCCGCACTCCGCACTCCGCACTTCCCAGTTGCGTTGAATTCGGCACAAAAAAACCAGATGGGAGAGACTGTTCCACGACTGGATGACGCCCGTCAACAATCTCAATCTTCCGCCCTTCCACCATGTGAGGCCGACAGTAGCCTTGATACACTGCCACCTCCGCTAGACCAGACAGCACGTCCACTGCCGCTACAGCGCGAGAAACACGGCGAATCAGTTCCGCCTGTTCTCCCACTTCCAGGCGTAACCCAGAGAAGATTTCATACTCCAGGCGGTTCAACCCATCGCGAGCGGTGAGAATCCGAGATTCCCGTTCTTTCAAGTCTGGAGTAATGTATCTCTCCTCATTTGTCAAGGTCTGCTTGCGGATGTAGTCTTTTGGAACCTGGTCTGCTTTTGCCCGAGGAATACTGATGTAGTAGCCAAATGTCTTATTAAAGCCCACCTTCAGCGTTGGGATTCCCGTCCGGGCCTTTTCATCAGCCTCCAGGCTAGCAATCCATTGCTGGTCTTCTACCACAGCAACGCGCATTTCATCCAACTGAGAGTTAACGCTGTCACGCAGCAGTCCGCCTTCGGTGAGATAGATAGGAGGAGATTCTACTAGATGGTCCTGTAGTCGGTGTCCTAGCTGTTCTAAGAGTGGTGGCACATTCTGTAAAGCACGGAGATAAGGCGATCGCGCTGTCTCGACCAAGCGGGCTAATTCCGGTAATCGCAACAGTGAATCAGACAGCGCGACTAAATCTCTGGCATTGGCAGTGCCCGATCCAGCACGACCTGCTAACCGCTCCAGATCGTAAATTTGGCGCAAAGAGTAGCGTAAATCTTGACGGAGGGAGGTATTCTCCGCTAATTCCTGAATAGTATCTTGCCTAGCGCAAATGCCTTTGATCTCCAGCAGGGGTTGCAAAAACCAGCGACGCAAAGCACGACCGCCCATAGCAGTGCAGGTTTTGTCGAGCGCCCAGAGCAGGGAACCGTGAAATGTGCCATCTCGAACAGTTTGAGTAATTTCGAGATTACGGCGAGTTTGGTGGTCAAGAATCAGGTAGTCGCTGACGGTGTAAGTTCTTAGGAACTGGAGGGGGACCGGATTCTCTTTCTGAGTTTCCTCTAGGTACTCCAACAATCCACCAGCAGCACGAACGGCAAGGGAGAGGTGTTCGCAGCCAAGTCCCTCAAGCGATCGCACTTTAAACTTCTGTAGTAGTCTTACTCTTGCTTCTGCTGCTGTAAAGGGAGTTTGCGATCGTAGGGCATAGCAAAACTGAGTGGGTAAACAGCTAGGCAGATGCTCAGATGTCTCACCCGGTCGTAGTAGACTGCCTAGGTCTGGGGCATTCGTGGGAAAAAGGATCTCCGAGGGCTGCAAGCGCATCAGTTCTTGAGTCAGATGATCTAAATCGCTTGTTTGCGTGGTGAAGAATTCGCCAGTCGAAATGTCCGCGTAAGCTAGACCCCAGTGTTTGTCTGCAATGACCACAGCTGCCAGAAAGTTATTGCGACGGGCACTCAGCATCCCGTCATCTAGTAAGGTTCCCGGCGTCAGCACCCGCGTCACTTGACGCCGCACGAGACCGACAGCATCGGCGGCGTCTTCCATCTGGTCGCAGATCGCGAGCGCATATCCCTTCTCCACCAGCAGGGCGCAGTACCGATCTATGGCATGATGAGGCACTCCTGACATTGGCACCCGTCCAATTTCTTTGCCGCCATTGGTACTGGTCAACACGAGTTCCAGCTGTTCTGAGACTGTACAGGCATCTTGAAAAAAGACTTCGTAGAAATCTCCTACTCGATACAGTAGCAGCGCATGAGGATACTGGTCCTTGAGTTCAACATAGTGCTGCATCATCGGAGTGAGCTTTTCCCGCTCCAACTGCCGATAATCAGCGTTACGAACTGTGGGTTGTGGGGGTTGATTCGGGGGTTGATTTGGTTCTGGCGTAGATGCAGAAGGGACGGTCATGGAAAATTATTAACACACACTTATCATTATCGATCTAAAAAGGTAGGGGAAAGGCGAAAGGCGAAAGGAAAGAGAGTGCCCTATGCCCTATGCCCTATGCCCTATGCCGTAGCTGCTAGACCCTTGTTGATAAAATCCAACAGAACCTGTTGAGGCATACGCCCTAGAGGTCGCACCTGGCAGGCTATTTCTGAGTAGCAGTTGTCTGCCCTGATTTGCTCTGGTGTAAATAAACCCATATCCCAACCTTCTCCCAACACCAGATCGTTGAGTTCCACTGTTAGCGGGGCGTGGTATACATGACGGACCACCTCTGAGTCCGAGTACAGCCCAAACGCTGATACTACCTGTGGCCTGTAGCCGATTTCTTCCATCAGTTCTCGCTTCAGGGCGTCTTCTGGAGCTTCTCCTGGTTCAAGGTGGCCGCCAAATAAACCCCAATGACCGGGGTAACGAATACCGGGGATATTGTCTCGCAATTGCAGGAGAAACCGACCTTGGCGATACAGAACGGCGAGCGCTACATGAATAGCTTGATTACTCATGACAGGGATCATCGACTGGGGACATGTTCTAGCTGTTGCTCCTCCACATACGCTTCACCCGAATCTTTACCAGCTTGGAGGATGCGCTGATAGCGAATATTACCTTTGATTAACACCTGCTCTCCTGGCTGTAAGCCTGTTCGGTTGGTTAGCACCCAGATGGTGCCAGTTGAATCCTGTAATTGATAGGCCCGCTGCTTTAGAAGAGGCACAATCTGAGTCACCTTGCCTTTGAGGTAAACTGTAGCTTCCTGAGGCTGTGGACTAAGGTCATGAATATTAGTGATGTTACCTCCCGAACCTGGACTAATATCGTTCACTCCGTATTGAGTCAAGCGACCACAACTGAGCAGCACCCCTAAAAGGAAGAAGTAAAAAGGTAAGAGGTAAAATTTTTTCGCCTGTTGCATGATTGTAGGACTACATGGCTATCGGAATATCAGAGTGCTTACTGGCAGTGTCGTAACTTCAGTGAAGTGAGTTCCCTCCAGAGGAACAACGTTGAATAATCCTGCGGTGGGAAGATGACCTATTTCACCCATAATGGCCGATCTAAGATAGATAGTATGAATACAAAAACTGCCCGAATACTAGATGGTAAAGCCCTAGCTGAGCAGATTCAGACCCAACTGAAAGAGCAGATCCAAGTATTACAGCTGCAAATTGGACGTCCGCCAGGTCTAGCCGTGCTAATGGTTGGAGACAACCCAGCTAGTGCCGCTTACGTGCGAAACAAGGAACGCGCCTGCACCAGGGTTGGGATTGCCTCCTTTGGTCGTCATTTCCCAGCCACTACCGCTCAATCAGAACTGGAGCAGGTCATCCAATCGCTCAATCAGGATGAACAGGTCGATGGTATTCTCGTTCAGCTGCCTTTACCTGAACATCTAGATGCTGTGGCGCTACTTCAGCAAATTGACCCAGACAAGGACGCTGACGGTCTTCATCCGGTTAACTTGGGACGTCTGATGCGGGGGGAGGTTGGTTTACGTAGCTGTACTCCAGCTGGCGTGATGCGTCTGCTGCAAGAATATAGAGTTCAGCTAAGAGGAAAATCAGCCGTTGTCGTAGGTCGGAGTACGTTAGTGGGCAAGCCGCTCGGTTTGATGCTTTTAGAAGCTGATGCGACGGTGACGATCGCTCATTCGCAATCACAAGACCTAGCAGCTATTACCAAAGGGGCTGACGTTCTTGTTGTAGCGGTAGGACGTCCAGAACTGATCACGGCTGATATGGTAAAACCAGGTGCTGTCGTGGTGGACGTGGGGATGAATCGCATCACCGCTGCCAACGGTAACAGCCGCTTTGTGGGAGATGTCCAATTCCAGTCTGTCTCGGATGTGGCGGAGTTTCTCACCCCAGTTCCAGGCGGTATTGGCCCTATGACTATTGCCATGCTGTTGAAAAATACAGTATTAAGCTATTCCCAACACCATCCAGATGTACCCAAAGCCCCGTAAAATTGTTACGGATTAGATAAGAAGGAATCTAGGGATGGTAGCTACAAACGGCACACCTTCGCGCCAAGGGGAAAGCTCCTCTGTCTTTAACCTTTCGGCCTATTTACGAGAGCGACAGGTTCAGGTAGAAGCGGCTCTAGACCGTTCTATTCCCATCACCTATCCAAACAAGATTTACGAGGCTATGCGCTACTCTCTGTTAGCTGGGGGCAAGCGTCTGCGTCCTATTCTCTGTCTTGCTACTTGCGAACTGGCGGGGGGTACGGTGGAGATGGCGATGCCAACGGCTTGTGCCTTGGAGATGGTCCATACCATGTCGTTGATTCATGATGACCTCCCAGCTATGGACAACGACGATTACCGGCGGGGCAAGCTAACAAACCACAAAGTCTATGGTGAAGACATTGCGATTTTAGCCGGAGATGGCTTGCTGGCTTACGCTTTTGAGTTTGTGGTCGTCAACACGCGGAACGTGCCAGAGTCGCAGCTCTTGCAGGTGGTCGTCCGCTTGGGTCGTGCGGTGGGTGCAGCTGGATTGGTTGGTGGTCAGGTGGTTGATTTAGAGTCGGAGGGACAGCAGAAAGTTTCTCTAGAAACTTTAAACTTCATTCATAATCACAAAACAGCTGCTCTTCTAGAAGCATCTGTTTTGTCTGGTGCTATTTTGGCTGGAGCATCAGAGAGCGATCTACAGCGGCTGACTCGCTATGCCCAAAATATTGGGCTAGCATTTCAGATTGTAGATGACATTCTTGATGTCACCGCCACTCAAGAGGAATTGGGTAAAACGGCTGGAAAAGACCTCCGAGCGCAGAAAGCGACCTATCCCAGCATTTGGGGTCTAGAAGCGTCCCGACAGCAAGCTCAACAGCTCGTCAGGGCGGCGGCAGCGGAAGTAGCCCCGTTTGGGGATAGGGCAAGACCGCTGATCGCGATCGCTGAGTTTATTGTTTGCCGCACTCACTAACTCTCCTTCATGCTATAGTTCCCAAGCTAAACAAAACACCATGCAGAATTTTGGTCACATTCTAGACAACCCGGTGCTGATGGTTGCCGTGGTCGCCTGCCTGATTGCTCAAGCATCAAAGCTTGT
>CAXUIV010000184.1:0-8240 GCA_964250875.1 uncultured bacterium | reverse complement strand
CCTGAAGTCGTGCTGTCACTGATGCTGTACCGCCTTCTAACCGCTCTGAGACTGGAGCAGCATTCACGCTAACACGACAGCGAGTGTGTCCGTTGTGCGGCAAGTCAAGGAGTTCATCCACCGCGTCGAACTTGGACACCCAGCGCAGATGCCCGTCAGGGCGTGTCCCAAAGTAGCGGATGCATTCGGCCAAACTGCCTGTGAGATGCTCGATGCCGAGTGGATCGGTGTAGCAACTGACCTCATAAGTCGTAGCCTTGCCCGGTTGTTCATAGGCGGCTAGATTTGCCAATATTTGCGGCAAGTTGGCAAAGGCACGGATCACAGGCGGACCTTGCAAGCTACCCGCTAGGTAACAGTACTGGCAGTGAGCCGGACAGCCTTCTGCTAAGTGAAACTGCCAGTCGGCTGAGGGTGGGATCGGACTGAGCTTGAATGCAGAAGGTGGCGCAGTCACAACAGCAAGAGTGCGTTTAGCAATTTTGTAAGTGTCGCGCTCATCCTCTCCACGCAGTCCTGTCAGGCGGTTCGCCGATAGCTCCTCAACTGGCAAGTCGAGTGCCTGCACGCGCTTGAGAATTTGCTGACCCCATGGTTCAGCAAGGGCTGCTGGCGTGAACAATACGCGCTTTGGCATCCACAAACGAGCTGAGGTGCGGGCTTTCTGCAAGGACGAGTCGGCTATTTGTGGCAAAATTGCTGTTTCCATAATGGCAAGCTGTCTCCGAATAATGGGTAGGGGTGATGAGCAGGCTAGACGGTTCACCATGTCCCGCCAATCGTATGTATGCGAAAGTGAGATGCGATCTCTAAATAGGTGTCAGCACTGCTGCTTGAGAGGAAGCGCTAATACTATGCCCACCCAAATCGAATTCTGCCTAATGAGCCTGTACTCACTGTTTGTATCTTCAATGTGATTTATCTATATTTTAGCTGTCACGACGATGACCATAGTCCCTATAACTTAAGCGGGTTTTACACCAACTTGAGTAGAGGTTTCTGCCTTGAATCGAATGTAGATAGCATGAATAAACTTGAGCAAAAAGGAAAAGCGGAATGGAAAAGGCTGATCAGCGCCAGCCAAAGACAGGAACTACTGACAGCAGTAACCTTCTAGGACAGCGTCTTGTTTGGGTGATGGCGATTACGAGTGGAGCTGCCGCCGCTAATCTGTACTACAACCAGCCTCTGCTTGTGGCGATCGCCGAGAATCTCCATACGCCTGCCCACGCTACTGGTTTGCTTCCAATGCTGACTCAGATCGGCTATGCCATCGGAATTTTCCTGCTCGTACCACTGGGTGATTTGCTGGAGCGGCGCAACCTGATTTTGACAATGCTGGGAGCAACAGTCATCGCCTTGGGAGCAGCTGCCGCATCACCCAACATCACTTGGCTGATGACCGCGAGTTTGGCGATCGGCGTGACGACGATTGTGGCGCAGTTGATTGTGCCGTTTGCCGCCCAGCTCGCAAAGCCGCACGAACGCGGCAGAGTTGTGGGCAAGGTCATGAGCGGTTTGCTGATCGGGATTCTCTTAGCCCGGACAGTCAGTGGCTTTGTTGGAGCAACCCTGGGTTGGCGGGCGATGTACTGGCTTGCCAGTGGACTGATGATTCTCCTGGCAGTGGCGCTATTCAAGGTGCTGCCGCAGAGCCAGTCAGCACTGCGAGTCTCCTACCCGCGCCTCATGGGATCACTGTTGCAACTGATTCGGCAACAGCCTCTACTGCGTGAGGCGTCCTTGGCAGGAGCCATGTCGTTTGGCGCATTCAGTGCTTTTTGGAGTACGCTCGTTTTCCTGTTGGCAAAGCCGCCCTATCATTACGGCAGTGATGTCGCAGGATTGTTTGGGCTGGTTGGAGTTGTGGGGGCTGCCGCCGCTCCCTGGGTAGGCAGGCTGGCAGACAAAGGTAGTCCTAAGCGAACTGTGGGCCTAGGGCTGCTCGCCACAACTTTAGCATTTCTGGTGTTTTGGGTCTTTGGGCATCAGATTGGAGGGCTGATTGTGGGAGTGGTCCTGCTAGATTTGGGCGTGCAAACCACAATGGTTTCAAATCAGTCGCGGATCTATAGTCTGCCGTCAGAATTTCACAGTCGTCTGAATGCGATCTACATCACCTTTTACTTCGTTGGCGGCGCGTTGGGATCGTTTCTCGGTGCTTATGGCTGGAGTCACTGGCAGTGGCATGGAGTCTGCGCGGTTGCCATGCTGTTGTTAGGAGTTGCCTTCACAACTTTTTTGAAGCGCGATCGCTCCCCCACACCGGCAGCAAACAAGTAAAATGAAGAAGTGTTAACTCCTTCAATCTCCCATGGACTGGCAGGAAGTATCAGGTAACTGGGTTTTAGTTCCCCAGCATCCCAAGGGGATTGTGCATTTCCTTGGAGGCGCTTTCGTCGCTACTGCACCTCATCTGACTTACCGGTGGTTGCTAGAGCAGCTAGCTAACCAAGGGTATGTCGTTGTTGCTACACCATTTGTCAACACGCTAGACCATAGCGCGATCGCGAAGTCTGTACTTCAAAGCTTTGATAGCACCCTAGAACGATTACAGGCAAAGGCTACTTTGCGCAAGCGCTACTTTCCCGTTTATGGGCTAGGGCACAGCATGGGCTGCAAACTCCATTTACTGATCGGTAGCCTCTTTCCTGTCGAACGGGCAGGCAATATCCTCATTTCCTACAATAACTATGCAGCACGGGACGCTATTCCCTTGGTGCAGCAGTTCGATTTTAATTCTGCTTTCAATATCGAGTTTACCCCTTCACCTCTAGAAACGAGCAAGCTAGTCCAGGAAAGCTATGGCGTCCGTCGCAACTTGCTGATTAAATTTACCAACGACACCATCGACCAATCAGCTGCCTTGACTCAACTCTTGCAGGGACGCTTTCCCAATATGGTGACGGTGCAGAAGCTTAACGGTACCCACACTACACCTTTGGGCCAAGACATTAATTGGCAAACGGGCTCGACATTTACACCATTTGATGCTATTGGTCAGTGGGTAAAGCAAGAGGTCTATCGCGACCTCAATCAGCTAAAACGAGTTATTTCGCTTTGGCTGAATCCTGTCTCCCCATCGTAATATTTCACTAGTAACAAGCAGTTGCGGTTGTCGGCAGTCCGCGTGTAGCTCAGTTTGTTCGTCATATCCACCATAAGTCTCAATCCCCGTCCGCCAATCTCATTCTGATCAACCACAGAGGGTAGGTCACGCAGCCGTTGAGCCAAATCAAAAGGTGGTCCTTGATCCCAGATACGAAGCTCAACACCCTCGGGTAACAGCGTCACTTCCAGACAGATCGGAGCGTCAGGAGACTTGTTTTTGTGGGCGTGACGAATCGCATTAGTAAACCCCTCTGCTAGAGCAAGTTGGCACTGTAGCCAAAAACTTCGAGGAATTTGTGGCTGATACAATTGGTCAAACCATGACAAAACTGGAGCTAAGTCGTTTAGGTCTGTCTTGACTTGTAGCTGAGCCGTCTGAGGTACTTGCAATTCAATGCAACCCTTTCGTTAAAGGACGCGGAGGCGAATAGAGAAATGCAGCTTTTATAATTAACAAATTAGAGCGAAAAATTATGATCGATGCGAGTGTTAAATCCGCTGTGCTAGACTAGCGCCACCATATTAACTCAACTACACGCCGTTGACAGTATTCTATCTGCACTTAAAATCCTTGAATCCTTCTAGCCTGCTCCTATGTTTCAAATTTTGATTATTGATGATGATCGTACAGTGCAGGTCATGCTCACAAAGATACTGGAAAAGCAAGGTTATGAGGTCATCATAGCCAGTAACGGTGAGGAAGGAATGAGGCAGGCACTAGCTTTGCGTCCCGCATTAATCATTTGCGATTGGGTGATGCCACGGTTGAATGGATTAGAGGTTTGTCGTCGCGTCAAGGCAGAGACAACGCTATCCACCACGTTTTTCATTCTGTTAACGTCTCTGGGGTCAGTTGCTGATCGCGTTAAAGGCTTGGACGCTGGTGCAGATGATTTTATGGCTAAGCCCATTGAGCAAAACGAACTGAAAGCACGGGTGAGAGCGGGTTTGCGTCTACATCAGCTGAGCCGTGACCTGCAAATCCAAAAGCAGCTGCTCGAAACGGAATTCACTGAGGCGGCTGACTATGTGCGAGCGCTCCTGCCATATCCAATGACTAAACCGCTTACTATTAACTCGCGATTTATTCCATCGCGACGACTTGGAGGCGATTGTTTCGATTACTACTGGCTTGACCCTGATTATCTAGCTATTTATCTGCTAGACACCTCTGGACATGGGCTTGGTGCCACTCTCCCCTCAGTATCAGTGTTGAACCTGCTCCGCTCCCGTGCCCTTGACAGTGTAAATTACTATCAACCTAGCGATGTCCTGCGGGCTTTGAATAGTACATTTCAGATGACTTACCGAAATGATAAGTACTTTACAATCTGGTACGGCGTCTACAACTGCGTTAACCGCAAGCTGATTTACGCTAGTGCTGGACATCCACCAGCAGTATTGCTATCAGGAAGGAACACTGCTCAAGTGAAACGACTGAAGACCCCTGGTATGCCTGTTGGCATGTTTCCCAATGCGAAATACGCTAACGGTTTTTGTGATATCGAAGAATATAGCACCCTTTATATCTTCAGCGATGGGCTATATGAGATCAATCAGGTAGATGGCACAATGTGGACTCTTGATGGCTTCGTTGATTTACTGAAGGAGTTTCAGATTAACAAGGGGCGCGATCTCGATCAAATCTTGAAATACCTAATGGCCTTAAATTCCAAAGATTCTTTTGATGACGATGTGTCCCTACTTCAAGTCAACTTCAATTAGGGATGATGGCAGGGCTATCAGGAAGATTAGTTGGGTGAGAGGATAGAACTATTAAATTCATCTCTGCTAGCAAAAATTTGAAACACTCGATCCATACTGGTGAGTTCAAGTAACATCCTAATCTGCTCGTTAATTGAGCAGATGAACAGTTTGCCATTTGCTGCTCGAACTGTTTTAAGTGCTAGGACCAAAGCACCCAGTCCAGAACTATCCATGAACGTTACGTCTTTAAAATCAATAAGTACAATTTCTGCTCCACTTCTCAAGATTTCGCTGATCTCTTGACGAAATTGCTGAGCCATTGTGCTATCTAGGATACCGTTGGGCTGAATAACTTTAATGACAGGACTCATACATCTGTACGCCTAACAAGCTAAATAATGTCACCAACCTCGCTATTATTTTGAGGTCAGTCGCCGCCATTGAACTGCAATCACTACAATAATGACAATAAATGTGACCTATTGCGAGAATTCAGAGTCACATTATCGCAATCTGTTGTTAGCACATTTGCGGACATTTTTGTAGAGTAATTATACTCATCAATCTATAGATAGACGAGTACCATAACCCATAAAAGGCTCTCTGAACTCAGTTAACTATCGCCACACCCTTAGGGAATCATAAACAGAGTGAAACACAGCAACTGGGGCAAAAATAAAAAGCAAGAGTGACTCCTTTTGCTTCCTATTTCTGCCCCTTATGGCCCAAGGATCCCTTTTAGATCTGGAAAACTCGCTTTCGAGTCTTTTGCTTCCTAAATTGGTCACCTAGAGCGAATGCTATGGTAGGTTCGTCACCCTACTTCATCTCTACAGGAACCTTGAGTTCTGAACCTGGCTTATCACCGTCTGGGTTGAGCGATTCGCCCTCAATGAATGAACGCAACATCCAAGCCATCTCTTCGTGTTGCTCCATCAAGCCAGTGATGAAGTCAGCGGTCCCCTCGTCATGGAAATCATCAGAACACTGATCGATATGCTCGCGGAAGTTGCGGATGATCTGCTCGTGATCAACAACCAAGTTCGCTACCATTCCAGTTGCTGGAGGAATTTCTCCTGCATGCTCTTTAATAGAGGCGTACTCCAAGAAGCCTGCGGCTGTACCGATGGGGTATCCACCCAAAGCGCGGACACGCTCAGCCATTGAGTCAATGTTTTCGGTCAATGCTGTATACTGCTCTTCCCAGATCTTGTGCAGTGAGCGGAATTGAGGGCCAACTACGTCCCAATGGTACTTTTTAGTTTTGATTAAAAGCAGATATGCATCTGCCAGGTCGCGATTCAGTAATTCGATCACGCCCTCACGCTGCTCTTCAGTTAGACCGATGTTTAACTTACGCATGGTTGTATTGTTTGCTGTTTATATCTGTACTTAGTGGAACAAATCTGTGACCCGATAGACATCAGCCCAAGGGGAGAATGTTTTTAGATAGGGATCACGACAAAGAACTCACCTTAGCGCGATAGAGAAGCCTATCTCCTTGTCGGTAGCCGACATAGCGCACCTTGATCGAATCGCCTGGTTGGGCTGTGCCCTCTAGCATCTGGTGTAGCTGTGGATCATAAGGCAGTTCTGCTCCTACGGTGGCGATCGCCTCTACTCCCCACTGCTGTAGTAGTTGCTCCACTGGCCGCAGTAACGGTAGCAGTTTTGCGGCGCTGAGCTGGGAATTCTCTTGCGCTTTGTGGGCAGCAGTTGGCCACTGGAGTAACCAAGACTCCAGCACTTCAAGACTCGACTGCTGAAACTCCTGCCAGAGTGCTTGCCGCTGCTGCTCTAGCTGCACCTGTAACCGCTGGTACTCTTGTCTTAAGGCGATCGCCTGCTCTGATTCGGGCGATGCCATCTTCTCCCCACTTACTCCAGAAAAAATCGTCACCAACTCTGTCAATGGCACTTGCAGCACTTGACTCAGCCGCAGAAAAACGTCTAAGCGCATCTGCTCTATTTCCCCACGCCGCAACCGCAGCAGTTGGCGCTGCGAGATTCCAGAGGCATACGTCAATGCCTTGAAGCTGGAAATACCTACCCGCTGCATCAAGTGCTGTAGTTTATGGGTGTAGTCTTGGTTGGGAGCTTGAGTCAAATGATTTTAGATTTTGGATTTTGCTCGCGCACAGACACGGATGCAATGAGAATACTGAACTGATCGCTCATGCTAGGTGCATTTGGAGAACGGCGCGGGGAGCCTTGCGAACTCGACAAAGAATTGTTTTCTGACCCAATCGCTGGCAAGCCTCAAAGCGGTGGCAGCCAGAAAAGCCATAGTAGCGACCATCAACTTCTAGGACATCAATGGGTTCTTGCTGACCAATAGCTTGGATTGACTCCATCAAGGCTGCTACCTTATTTGGGTCATTCTGTCGCGGGAGAGGGCGGTGAATCTGCTCTAAGGGAATCGCTTGTACCTTTACCATATGGCGTGTGGCTACCTCCACGTTTTAGTCTCTGTTTCTACATCATACTCATTACGACTTCGTATCGCAACCTGGAGTAGTGTTCCGCCTAGAACCGATGCTTAAAGTGTCAGCCGTCAACTATACCAGAGGAATACTACGTTTAGCATAGAGACTAAGGCTATGTTGAGGAATGCTCTATCCGGAGGCAGTGCATGCGAAACCATATTCACACTCAAAACTCTAGAAGGCAGATTGATAAGTTATCTCAGACTGGCTGCAAAACTAGGGAAAAGTCAATTCATCTGAAAAATTGGCTTTCGCACTTGTCCTACACGCTTGTGGTGATGTTTTTACCGGGAATAACGGCAACAGCAGCAACACCTGTGGACAGAGAACTGAAGATCGGAATTTGGCAGCGGTTTGGTGAAAAAACAACAGACCAACTGACCCTTAAGGCAACACCGGGCGATCGCCTCAAGCTGCGATTCGTCAATGGTCATCAGCCATTGACTTTATCTACTGGCAGCGACGTCAAGCTAGCAATAGTGATGCAGCCCCTAAGCGCTCCATCGGTGCAGGAGCAGGTTGTGCTCAGTACCCACAGCAGCTTTGAGAGTGCGGAAGATAGCGCCATTAAGTGGCGTTCTCAGGGAATTGAAGTTGAGATAGCTCAACCGAATCATTGGCAAGTGTGGGCAAAACGGGATGTGTATAAAACACCCTTACTACGACGCTTGCTGTTGCAAAGCTTACAGACTGCTGGGAATAAAACTGCCTACATCAACACGCAAATCTGGCAACGATTGCCCCGCGCTAGCTGGGTTGTTAATGGTACCCGCTACAGCCCGATGCAGGTGGATATCACAGCCGACAAGAATCTGATTGAGGTGAAAGGCAAAGACGATCGGATTGCTCGTTCCTACTATGGAAGTCTGCGGCTCCAGCCTAATGCTTACAGCACCTATACACTTGTTAACAATGTCCCTCTGGAAACTTACTTAC
>CAXUIV010000183.1:0-8247 GCA_964250875.1 uncultured bacterium | reverse complement strand
CCCCATCTCCCCCTCCCCCTACGAGTAGTAATTACCGCACCCCAACCATTCGCACCGCAACTTCCAGAACTAACGTGCTACTGTAGATAAGTAAGAGAGTGCTTCTCCACCATGCAGAACTCTACGCGGCTGCATTGAATCCCAAAAGGGAAGCGTCTTAATCGTAACTAATCTTTACAAAACTCAATTTGAACTCAATCGAGGTTATGGCTCAGCAAGTAATTCACCCAATGGTGAAGTTGCAGCGTCACCTGCATTCACTTGTACAATCTAAAATCATCAAGCCCACAGACAGTATCTGGAAAATTGCCCTGCTTTACGGCGACGAATGGCCCCATTGGAAACAAGAACTGCTGGATTTTGGCTTCACCATGCAAGATCCGGTCAGTGAGGTGTTGGCTGTCGAGGCCTGGGACGAAGAGTGAGTGCGGGATGTAGAGACGTTGCATGCAACGTCTCTACACGGAATCCCTACTGGCAACTGGCTAGGGCAGAGGCCAGTTCCTTGGCGGTTTTGTAGCGATCGCTTGGACTTGGTTCTGTGACTCTTTCGATCACCGTCCTTAGTTGGGGGGTAATGGTGGGAACGTTTTCCACTTGAAAACGGTAACTCCGGCCTCGCAGTCGGTAGAACTTAAACGGGGCTTCGCTTGTCAGTAGAAAGATTAAAGTCGGTCCGATAGCGTAAAGATCAGATTGGGTGAGTGGTTGCCCCCGTTCCTGTTCGGGAGCGCAGTAACCCTCAGCCCCAATTCGGGTTCCAGGCGCAGTGCCAATCTCCTTTACAGCTCCAAAATCCAGCACCACAATGCGATCATTCGCTGTTCGCGCCATCAGATTTGCCGGTTTAATATCCCGGTGAATCAGTGGTGGCTTGTGGCTGTGGATGTAGTCCAAAATGTCGCAAGCTTGAATCATCCAGGCGATCGCTTGACTCGGTGTGACTGGCCCCCGTTCTAAAACCCGCTTCTCTAAATCCTGACCGTGGATCAGCTCCATAGCCAGATACTTTTTACCCCCCTCCACGAAGAAATCATAGTACTTAGGAATTCCAGGGTGGCTGAGGGATTTCAGTGTACGCGCCTCGCGTTCAAACAGTTCTTGGGCTTTACCAACTTTTGCCATATCCGCATTCATTTCCTTCAACACCAGCAAGCGTGTTCCTGGCGCTGCTTGACCTTGCTCTAGGGGTTCCTTTACTAGGGGTTCCTTTAATAATGTCTCCCCTGCTTGGTTCCACGCCAAGTATGTTGTGCCCATTCCCCCTTGTCCCAAAGTCCGCAGTATCAGATACTGACGAATCTGACGCTGCACCGAGAGGGGTTGACCACAGTGAATGCAGAACAGACTATTCGGTGGATTACCTAGGTGATTGCAGGGAGGTGCGGAGTTGGGATTGCGAAGTGCGGAGTTAGGTCTTTCCAACTCCGAACTCCGAACTCCGAACTCCGATTGGAATCTTAGTGTTGGTCCTTCTCGCGCTAGCTGGATCAGACAACCTTCTGCCAGCAGACTTTGAGACACCAGCATGCCGTTGAGGAAGGTGCCATTCGTGCCTCGGTTGATCAGTTGCCAAGAGCGATCGCCAGTTTGGTTGAGACGTCTTAGCTCCAGATGATGCCGGGAAACCAGGTTACTAGTCAAAACAACATCGTTATCTGGAGAACGACCAACTCGAATGAGAGATTCATCCTCAAAGCGCCACTGCTGCAACGAATTTTGTTTAGGATCCAATAAGGTCAGAGTGACCATACACGCTGTACCATTTTGCTTTACTTGTGCAAGATTTGAATTTCCGCGCACTAGCTCCTGGCGGACTGTTAATCAGATTTTGACGGGTGTAGAGACGTTACATCTAACGTCTCTACAGAGATAGCAGGCGTCTTAAAATCCAAAATCCAAAATGGTATCAGTGTTGGTCCAAATTGGGACGCACTTTTGCCCGGATCGCTACAGCGGTGATGTTATCATGACCGTTGTACTGGTTTGCCAGGTCAATCAGATCGCTGACGCCGCCCTCTAAGTTAGTTCTTGAACTCAGAAGGGGATCCAGGTGGGTGTGCCAGTTGTGTTCTATCAGGTCATTATCAGAAAGACCGTCAGAGACTAGGATAAGCAGGGTGTCCTCGCTCAAATCGAGGAACTGCACATCAGGGTTAATATAGCTGTCACCTCGCGGTCCAAGAGCTTGGGTGAGTTGGTAAGCATCAGGACGGGCATAGGCGATCGCCGGTTCCACACCCCGCGAAATTTCCCGTTGGCCCACCTCATGATCCACAGTCACCTGCTCCAGACCCCGCTTGCGAGTCAGCCGGTATAGGCGGCTATCCCCCACATGAGCCACAGCGACTTGAGTATCCTGAACCAAAACTAATACCAGAGTGGTACCCATCCGCCCAACGCCAGAACGCTCCTCCTGTTGGTTTACATCGTAAATCGCCTGGTTAGCTAGGCGCACGCCCTCGCGGATAACTGCTTCCGTTGGCAGTTGTGAATTTTGCCACTGAGTTTGAAAGTATTGTCTCAGTGTTTTCACTGCTAGGTCACTTGCTACCTCACCCCCGGCATGTCCACCCATACCGTCGCAAAGAATGTACAGACCATGAGCCTTGATAACTTTACCCTTAGGCAATTCCAACTTGTCAATTACCGTCTCAATCCCAAAGAAGTCCTCATTGTGATTGCGTTGCCGACCGACATCAGTACGTCCCGCATCTTCTAAACTGACTAGCTGCATAGGCAGCACAATCGTCGGCATATCATCGCTCTTGGTCAGACTGTCTTCTGCATCCGATTGAGGATAGGAACGATTGGGACTGCTTGCTTCTGCTGGCAATACGGCAGCGTTCTGTACAGGCAACACAGGCGTCGTCGCTTCTACCTGAGGTTCTGGAGCAGGCGTCAGGCTTTGGGTCTCGTTGGTGACGACTTCTGGGCTGACTGGGCTGACTGGGCTGACTTCTGGGACGGCTGCCATGCTGGTGACATGGGGGGGGGAATTATTTTGCATCTCCGATGCGATCGCCTCCAAGCGCGAGCGTAAATCGTTTACCTGTTGAACCTTATCGGCCTGCAAGTCTTCCAGCAGCTGCTTCAAAGAGCCAAATTGAGTTCTCTGAGACTCACGGAATAGTGCCTGCCACACCTGACCCAAATCTTTTAGCGTTAAAGATCCATCAGGTGTTTCAGTATACAAGCGTTGCAACCCTAATGCTTGATCTTCATCCACTCGCAGATTGGACAGCTCCAAAAGGCTTTGGCGACAGTGCCAGGGTTCTAGAGCTGCCCAAAGCTGAGTCATTTCATAAAACCAGTGCAAACTCTGCTGTAGCGATGTTGTTTGGTCAGCCTGCCAGAAGTCAGTTAAGAGAGGCCAGTCCGAACGATCCTCAAGGAGTACCACCTGTAAATTCCCCTGCTGCCAGGCATCGTGGATCACAGGTAATTTGTGGTGAAACCGAGACTGTAGAGCCAGGTAAGCCGTGGCGATCGCAGGAATTGCTAACAGCGTCTTACTTGAGTTATCACTCGTCTCCAGCAGTTGGGCATGTGCATCAAGTGCCGCTACAGGCGAGTCTTGCCCAGTTCCAGCCAAGGCTGCTAGTGGCGACACTTGAAAAGGTTGACAGTCCAACACTCTCACCTGCACTTCAGCAGTTTCTTCTAGCGGTGGTAGAGGTTCAAGTAGCTGATAGCGCTGCTGCAAATCTAAATAACCTGCGGTCAGCGGCGGGGCAGGCGATAATGCCTTATCTCCATCTCCTGTAGATTCCCTCCAAACAATCGCCCACAATATATTTCCCGTCTCGGCACCGCAGTTTTGACATCGCTTTTCACTAAAACCTACCTGGCTGGCACACTCTGGGCAGACCTTATGAACCAAGGATGTGCCACAGTGTTGACAAAATTTGTTTGTATTTGGGTTTTCGAACTTACACTGGGGGCAAATCAGCATGGTGAGACTTCCTACATTCCCGTTCTGAAGCGCTTCAAGCCACCGAAACAATTTTGTTAATAGCTCTAGCCATCCAATTTGCCATAATTACACGATTCCTGCCTACAAGAACAGGATCATGCCGTTAGGCGAATGGGGTTGTTTCTAGAGGATCACCTGTACCTAGGGAGCTAAACACTCTTTAGTAAGGTGTCAATTGCAACACTGGTGTCGTGTGATCTCATAACGAATACTAAGCTTATTACCACCTGCATAATGTGGTTAATCTGACAAAGCACATTAATGTAGAACTAATATTTATGTTTCCGTATCATGGAACCGTTATTCTAACATTCCTAATTAGGAATTCGATCTAAATGTATCTCTCTTCCATAAACTACGGCGCACACGGTTTAAGAAAGTCTCACTCTTGGAAGTTTTCAGCCTGTTGATCCCCCCTAGCCCCCCGAACTCCAGGGGGAACCGGAGTCAAAGTCCCCTTTGGCAAGAAGGATTTAGGGGGAGCTTGGCTGCTAAGCAGGGGCTTCAGTTCATCTGCTGTTAGATCGCGCCACTGACCAGAAGCAAGACCATCTAGCTGTAAATGGGCGATCGCCACCCTGACCAGACGCAAAGTTGGAAACCCGACTTTGGCCGTCATCCGCCGTACTTGGCGATTCCTCCCCTCTGTCAGCGTCATCTCCAACCATGCTGTCGGTACATTTTTGCGAAACCGAACTGGGCGATCGCGTGGCGGTAGCAGCGGTTCTGCCAACATCCGCACTTTTGCTGGTCGAGTCCGATAATCTTCAATCGCCACACCTTGTTCTAGCTGACTCAGGGCTGCGGCATCGGGAATCCGCTCCACCTGTACCCAGTACGTGCGCGGATGCTGGAACCGGGGATGAGAAAGTCGGTGCTGTAGCTGACCGTGGTTGGTCAACAGTATCAGTCCTTCACTGTCCCAGTCTAGACGTCCAACTGGGTAGACAGAGGGGACAGAAATGTATTCTTTAAGCGTGCGCCGCTGGTTTTCATCGCCTTTGTCGGTGAATTGACTCAAGACACCATAAGGTTTATGAAACAAAATATACCGATAATTCCCCATTTACTTTACTTCGCAGCTAGCAGATGCCCTCACCCAACTCCCATGCCCCATGCCCCATTTCAATCAATCCTGACTCGGAAGCGAAAGAAGCCAAAGTTACTACCAGCAGTATTAGATATGTTACCCAAATTCACCAGCACAGAGCCATTGCGGTTGGTTGGGTCAGAGCAAACATTTCCGGTTGGCAGTGGAGCAAGCGGTGAGACAAAGTCGCTACTATTACTTTGAGGTGTGGCGGTTCCAGCTAGATTCACCAGAACCCCTTGCCCTGCACCAAAACTGTCAGGAAGGAACGTTGTCCCAGTTGAGACTGGGTCGCACAGTCTGACATTGGTTTCAGGACCAGAACCATCGGAGAGAAAGTAGATAGTGTATTCTACTTGATCGCCACTCTGTAAAGTCGTATCCGGCCCAATGCTAAACACTCCCACTGGTGAAAGTTGAGCAAAGCCAGCAGCTGTGGCGTTTGGGTCAGATGGGTCATTGACAAAACTATTAAAAGATGTTGTTACCCCTCCTCTCTGGATTGCTGTGATGCGCTTCACCAGGCGCAGGTTAGGCGTAAGACCAGCAACGGGAGTCACAACTTGATTTGTTGGTACAGGCGTTGTCACTTCGTTACTGCTAACAGAACCTTGGTTGATAATTTGAGTAACGCCAGAAGGGAGTTGATTGATTCTCACTTGGAACGTGACAGTAGCCGCTTGGTTAACATTGATAACTCCTGCGGCTCCGTTGGGGCTGTTGATGAGTGTGCCGTTTGTCAGTGGAAAGGGATTACCTGCCACATCCGGAACAGCATTATTGTTCAGTCTGGTGCTGTTTGGGATATAGGTGGTGTTGGCGGGAACGCTATCAGTGAAACGGGTACCGTTAGATGCCAGGGTGCCTGAATTACGGATGACGACAGTGTATGTCAGTACATCTCCTGGATTCGCTGAGCCACTGCCATTTCCATTGACTGCGACGCTTTTAGTAGGTGTCAGCGCCGGACCAGGGCTGATAGCTGCCACATCCGGTGGGCTATTCGTTCCTCCAGGAGGAGGAGCACCAGGGTTAGTAGGACTACCACCTGTAGCTGGGGTTGCTGAAACACTAGCAGTATTTGTCACCTGTGATCCAGCTGCAGCAGTCACCCCAACTGTGAGCGTGATATTTGGCAAGGCTCCGTTGGCTCCGGGAGTACCGCTATAGACACAGGTAACTACTTGCCCAACCGCAGAGCAATTCCAGTTAGTGCCGGTACTTGAGACAAAGGTAAGACCTTGAGGTAAGGTGTCGGTCACAGTAACGGGACCAGTGGCACCACCATCCTGGACACTGAGGGTGTACGTACCGTTTTGACCAATTACAAAGTTGCCGTTATGTACCTTGGTAATGGTTGGTGGGGCAGTTGTCACTACAAGGTTACGAATCTCATGAATGTTTGTAGAGCTGCCAGTGCTGGCGGCAAACCCAAATTTGAGAGTAGAGGGCAAAGGGACAGTCGGTTGGATAGCACTCAAGGCAGAGAGGGGAATGACATTGACGAAGTTATTTCCGGTACCGCCGAAGTCAATATCAACTGAGATTTTATTGTCGGCAGTTAACGTCACCCTGGCCAATCTCTTAGCAAGAGGGCGAGCTGCGCTGTTGGGAAAGGCCAGTTGACCTGGAAGAGTAAAGTTATTATTGCCATCGGGTCGGGGCAGGAAAGGATATCCTGCTGCCTCAGCGCCTCTAAGGGCAACAGCATTCGGTTTGAAGCCTGTGCCACCATTGCGTCCTTCGGTAGGATTGGAATAGTTACCATACTCATCCAAGCCGATACCCAAGTAGCCGCCCACTATGCCTGGTACGGTGGTTTTTTGGGCATAACCAAGGGAGCCACCGAAAGCACCAGCTGTCGTGGGGTTAGCAGCCCCATTAATCAAGAAGAAGTTAATGCCATCGGCTCCGGTGACAACAGGGTTATCTGAGCTGTCGTAGGAATAAAACTCAAAGGTAATCTGTAGTCCCTTTCCTGTGGGAAGAGGATTGTTGTACAGAACAAAGGTGGCTTGGTTATTTTTATTTGGAGTTAGGCGCAGCACTCCCTGACCATTTGGATCTAGGGGGTTATTACCATTTGCACCTGTAGTTGTGGTAGGACATCCAGGAATAATGCCCGTTCCGGTTGTAGGTGGATTTGCCACCAGACCTGCTGCTGTCAAGCAAGGCGGATCTGAGGCTGGATTATTGGGATCGTTGCTGGTACCGTACTGCCAATACTGTTGATTGGCTGGGTTGAGAGTTGCGTTCTCAAATGTCTCTTGCACGAAAGGGGCTTGGGTCTGAGCCGCCACTGGGGCACTTGCTGCCAGCACCATCAGCACACTGCTAGTTAACCAGCCGAGGCGCTGGCGCATGATACCGGAAATTAAATGTTTACCTTGTGATTTCACAATCAGCTTTCTACCTCGTGCCTTTTGCTGGTTCCAGTTGCAAATCGTTGTCTTGTTCTTCATTGATGATGTCAAGTCCCCTCGCGTCTTTGAGGATGAACTCAACGCGGCGATCGCGGGCATAGTCAACCCGGCCATTACCTGGAGTCCGCAACTTGGTTTTGCCAAAAGACCGAATGGTCATTCGTTCAGGTGCAATCCCTCGCTTGAGCAGATAATTTCTGGCCGATAGAGACCGACGAGAGCCTAAATTTAAGTTGTAGGCATTGCTGGCACGGGGGTCTGTGTAACCCTGAATCTCAACCAAAATGAAGGGATACTGCTGCAATACAGCAGCAATCCGATCCAGTACAGCAGCGCTTTCAAAACTGATGATGTCTTTGTCTAAGGCAAAGTGGATGTTCCGTGGCACCCGGATGCGGATGGGTACAGGTGGCGACGGTGGTGTTATTGGCGGTACAGGTGGCGTCGGTGGTGGGGGTGGAGTTGTACATCGCGGGATGACTGATGCTGGTGGCGACTCAGGAGGACTGGTACCATCAACAGCTCGCACTGAGGCATTGAAAGCCGGTTCGGAAGTGCCGTACTGTGGCAACGTGGCAATGGCACTGAGGCGATCGCCCGGTTGCAAACCTAAGCTGAGGCTAAACCGGCCATCAGAGTCAGCGGTGACAGTACCGAGTGATTCACTGAGAGGACCGTAGGTGAGTGCGGAGTTTGGGGGTTGGGGTTCTGGGTGGACGCGATAAACCTCTACCTGAGAACCTGGATCGGCTGTGCCG
>CAXUIV010000182.1:0-8286 GCA_964250875.1 uncultured bacterium | reverse complement strand
GCGACTGGACGGTTAATGGTGACAACATTTGCCTCCTCAGTGCATCGGATCAACATGATTCTGGAACTGGCGAAGAAGCACAAGCGTACTGTGTCTGTTGTGGGTCGGTCAATGCTGAACGTGATTGCCCACGCCCGCAATTTGGGCTATATCAAGTGTGAGGATAGCCTACTTCAGCCTCTACAATCCGTCCGTTCGCTACCAGATGAGAACGTCTTGATTCTGATGACGGGTTCTCAAGGAGAGCCAATGTCGGCAATGACTCGAATTTCTAGAGGCGAACATCCTCACCTGAAAATTCGTCCCGGTGATACGGCAGTCTTCTCGGCTAATCCGATCCCAGGCAACACAATTACTGTGACGGAAACAATTGATCGATTGATGATCCAGGGTGCCAAAGTGGTCTACGGTCGTGAAAAAGGAATTCACGTATCTGGTCACGGCTGTCAAGAAGACCAAAAGCTTATGATTGCCCTGACTAAGCCAAAATTTTTCTTACCAGCTCACGGTGAGCATCGGATGCTGCTGAAGCACGCGGAAACAGCTCAGAGCATGGGCATTCCAGCCGAGAATATGGTGATCATGAAAAATGGCGACGTCGTGGAGGTGTCAGAGGAAGCCATTCGCGTCACTGGCAAGGTTCCTGCTGGCATTGAACTTGTGGATACGTCTAGCTCCGGTATGGTGAGCGCCAAGGTGCTGAAAGAACGGCAACGGCTAGCAGAGGAAGGCATCGTGACAGTGGCGGCGGCTGTAGATTGGCAAGGCAAGCTGATGGCTAAGCCAGAAATTCATCTCCGGGGTGTCGTAACATCTATGGAGAAATCAGTTCTGCAAAAGTGGGTGCAAGAGCGGATGGAAGACGTTTTGCGCGATCGCTTTGCTGAGTTTAGCCGTTATGCAGATGATGGGGAACATGTGGAGGTGGACTGGGTTGGACTGCAAGTGCTGTTAGAGCGAGAACTACAGCGATCGCTGCGACGTGAACTTCAATGTCAGCCATCTGTCACCTTGTTAATGCAAACGCCGGATGAACAGCCGGTTGAAACCGGCAGGCGTCGCCGTCGCACTACGGCCCAAGTTGCGTCTTAATATGACCTGAGGCATGGGAAGTTATTGCTGCCCATGCCTACGTGTATGCACTCTAACAACGGCTGAGGACTGGTGAAATTTCAGTGATGTTCCTCACGCTGTGTGTTTGAGGTTTAGCCATCATATATAGCAGGTTTAGGTTTTGTAGCTGAGGTGAAACTAACACCAAGTTCAAAAACTAGACTTGATGCGCCTCATACTCCTCAAAATCCAGCAGGCATCGGTGCAGGCAAGCTATAAATTTACTGCACTGACTGTATGCCACTTATACATTCGGCACTTCGAAAAGGAGGATTGCTTAACCAAAGTTTTAAATAGGTCAAGTTAGAAACAAGATTGAGGTGCTGACCTACCAGCTTGAGCATATTTCTAGTTAACCTGACATAGAAGTATAAGGAGGGACGATTTTGGGAACGTTTGCCTGCCTGAATCTTCATTTAGGTTAGTACAGCATGAATCCGATAAAACTCGTTGAAGCCCTGTAGAAATCTAATGCACCTCGTCAAGACAGAGGAATGACTATGAATGTAGCTCAGTATACCACACAATCTTTGATCAACTGGGTGTGGATTCGCCAAGAGAATAGCTCTGTCAACGATCCAACGCTGCAATCTCCCTCTCCCAAGCCCGTCGTCAATCTGCTAGGCAGTCTGCGCCGATGGATAGACCAGCTAGAGGTCAGAGATTCCAAGCTGGCACACCGCTTGTGCCGTCTGATTCCCTCTCAATGCCCCTTTGAGCGTGATGTCAAATTTGCTGGAATCAAGCTGTTCCACATCCCACCCCTGTGCAAGTTCAACCCACTGTATGAGGAAGTTGTTGGGCTGCGCTTCCGGGCGCTTTGCTTCCTTGCCGACGAATGTGGCGAGGACGTAACGCCCTACTGCTGAATTTTTGGCTGCTTTAATTGTTCTTGCCACTTTTGGATAACTTGCCTAGCTTTCGGGTAGGTAGGTGTATATTCCGGAACCAAGGCAGCTGTTTGAATAGCATCGTTGATTCTGCCGCCAGCAGCTCGCTGCTGAGAAAGTGTCAAAATAGTTTGACTCCATTGTCGAATCGACTGCTGAGCTAAAGCAGAACCCGGCTGACTGGAGGGAACTTTACTGGCAACCTCAATCGCACGATTGTATGAAGAAGCCTGGTTAGAACGAATCAAACCGGCAGCTGCTTGTACAAGCGTCTGGTTACTTCGCTGCTGCTTTGCTGCCATCCGCCACAGAGGAATTACCGCTTGTGCCTCTGGGTAGATTGCTTGGTCTTTGGTTAACAGCGCTGCCGCTGCGATCGCACCTTCATAGTCTCCCCTCTGGGCACGACCCTCCGCCATATCAAAGATGACTCGACTCCAGCGGTCAATATCCTGCTGAGCTTGCTTGTAAAGCGGTTGACCAATCTGGATCTTGTGTGCTGTTTCAATGGCGCGATTAAACTCAGAAGCCTGATTTTGTCTGATCGACATCCTTGCCTGAGCGAGTAGCACTCTATTTGTTCGCTGCTGCGGTTGAGAGACAGTTATCGCAGGTGCCACAGGTGCAGTCGTAGTGATATGAAGTGATTGCATAGCAGGCTGCCCGCCACCAAAGGCAGTCCAGTGACGCAGAACGACTCCTAAGGCTAAGGCTAGGACAACCACACTACCTGCACCCCACCAAAGCAGCGGTTGCCGTCGTGAGAATGGCGGTGCCGTCTCCATTCTGGAGGTGGCGTTGGTGGTTGACTGGGGATTACCAGCGGCTGGTTGAAACTGACTGGGGGCAGGTGTAATTTTTGCAGGCAACGATTGCACTTGCGATCGTACAGACTGAGAGTTTTGGCTGCCACTGGCAGCGGTATACGGTTTTACCTTATGGGAATTCCATGTGGACCCTGCCATCGCTAACTGGGGTAACAGCTGATAGTTTTTTTGCGGCGGCTGGATTACCGTCGGCTGCTGTGGGGGTCTTGAGTGGTGATCGCACAATTGCGGTAAGCGATAACTCAAATAGCGCTCCAAATCCACCAAAGTTGAACATTGGCCGGAACGCAAGGCTTCTAATAGCGCCGCTGTAAAGAATCCATGCCCCAGCGCTGCGCTCTCACGGGAAAATTGATCAGGTGAGCAAGAAAGAATCGTAGGAATTTGCAGTTCCTGAGCCAGCTCAACTGTCTCTTGCCCAATAGCGGTATCTGTCTGTGCCCCTGAAGCGCGGTTTATGTCTAGCAATACCAGTACCGTTTCAGCCGCAGATTGTAAAGTTTCGTACAGCGATCGCACTGGAATACCAGTTTCTACCACCCTGTTTGGATTGCCTTCTACCGGCATCAGGTAATCCTGTCCCTTGTAGTTCACTCCATAACCACTAAAGAAACACCACAGATGATCTCCTGGTTGCAGGTCACCAACCAAACCGTCAAGCAGCCGCAGCATATTCTCCCCGTTCGGGTAAGTAGACTGATTTCCAATCGGTGGTGAAGTGTCTGTTAGCAACAGACATTGTTTAGGCATAAAGCCAGCTGACTCAATGAGAAAGTTTAACAATGCTTGGGCATCTGCTTGGGCGTAGCTTAAAGGTTGAAAGAACTCATACTGATTAATCCCAATTGCGATCGCCCAGTTTGCCATCACCCTCTTCCTTAGATATTCTAAAGACAATTAGTTAAAATCAAATAACTCGTGCAGTAGCTCATTTTCTGCAAGAATGAAGCTACACATTTGCTATTCCAGGTGTTGTCCCTGAGGAGCTAATGCTCATGAAATGCGATAGTAGCAACTCATCAACAGTAGACCAGCCTCAAGCTAGCGGTCTGAGTGGTATTTTAACTCGACTTCAGCAATCGATTGCTCAAAAGACTAGAATAGCAACTTTACGCCTGTCATTAGGATTAGGGGTGGGGTGTTGGTGTATAAGTGCAGCGCTCATGCCGCCAGTTGCTCAAGCCTACACTGCTCGCGTCAACCTCACCCTTGACCGCCAGTCTACTGAAACCTACGATACCCTGCTGCGTCGAGCAGAAGCTGCTGGCAGGGCAGCAGTTCAGAGGAGCTTTGACCAAGACATTCTAGTGACGGATGTTGCCGTCATTATTGTGGCTCAAAACCAGGGACAGATTGCACCGATTCTCTCTTTGCAAGTGAGTCGCCCTCAATGGAGTCGCCGCCCTGATACTCAGAGCTGGACGACCTATTTTCCAAACGCGCAACTACTACTTGGGTTTCAACAAGTGGCATCCACCACTCCCACTCAAACAAGTACGACTTCCCCTGCTAGCACCATCATACGGCGTCCTTTCCGTAGTTTTCAGCCAGGGATAGGGACGACGACTTCTACTGGAGGTACACTACGGCCCAGTAACTCCATAGTCGTACCAGGACAGCCAACGAATGGCAGTTCCGCTCAGAGTGGGAACGGTGCCTCCGGTGTTACGCCTCAAACCCCAGTTCCCGGTGCTGGAATTGCCCCGCTCCCAGCCACTCCTGCGTTCGTACCGCCGCCTGTCAACCCTCAACAGACTCCAACCTCACCAGTCAATTCTGTCCCCAATAATGCAATTCCGAGCTTCCCTGGCGCATCTCAAGTTCTACCGCCAATTACTGGCGGCACTACGGTCAATCAATCTGCTCCTACCAACGGCGGCGTTACTCCCTGAGGCAGCCCATTCGGTACCCAAAATCAAATTATGCGGTAACTTAGCGGAGTGCTGAGCAAGTATTGTATCCTTACCTCCGCCAGACACCACTAAGGGCTTGAAACCGTGCGGCACTCGGACCTCTTTCCCCTTTCGCCCTTCGCCCTTTGCCCTTCACCCTTCGCCCTTCACCGTACAACAGCTTAATGACCTAAGATAGAACTGTAAAAATTGTTGTGATTGCTGTTATGGCCGTTCCTAAGAAGAAAACTTCCAAATCCAAACGAGATAAGCGCAAGGCCACCTGGATGCGCAAAGCGGCGGTTGAAGCTCAGAAAGCTCTGTCTCTAGGCAAATCTATCCTGACTGGGCGGTCTAAGTTTGTTTATCCAGCCAATGAGAACGATGATGAGGATGAAGAGTAACGTGGACAATGGTTGAAAATTGCCGATGTTAGGAAAGTTCTTTCAAAAACCCGGAGGGGAACAGAGCGATCGCGTTCCTCCCGGTCAATACCTGGCCAAAGGTTTTCCGGTACTCACATATGGCCCAACACCACAGGTCAGTGCTGAAGAGTGGCAACTCCGAGTGTGGGGTTTGGTGAAACGTGTCAGCTTTAACTGGGCAGATTTTATGGCACTGCCGCAGCACGAGTTTACAGCAGATTTCCACTGCGTGACGCGCTGGTCTAAGCTTGATGTCAAATGGACTGGCATTAAAGTTACTGACTTTATGCGTCTGGTTGAGGTAGAGCCAAAAGCTGCATACATCATGGAACACTGCTACGGCGACTACACCACTAATATCTCCATGGCAGATTTTGTGCGGGAAGAAAACTTCTTTGCTCATAAAGTGTTCGGTGAGCCTCTGCCAGCAGACCATGGCGGCCCTATGAGGTTAGTCATTCCGCATCTCTATGCTTGGAAGAGCGCTAAATGGATCAGCGGCCTGGAATTTCTAGAACATGAAGACTTAGGCTTTTGGGAACGCAATGGGTATCACCGCCGAGGAGAACCTTGGGCAGAGGAACGGTATAGCAGCCCTTAAAACTATTTTAGGTGGTGGGTAGGCGGACAATGAACAAACTTCCCCTACCTGGCTCTGACTTAACGTCAATTATGCCTTGATGGGCTTCTACAATCCGGCGCGAAAGATATAGCCCAAGACCGCTACCGGCACGCTTGTGAGTTCCTTGGCGAAATCTCTCGAACAAGGTAGGCTGCTCTTCTAAAGGAATACCCGGACCTGTGTCTTCTACTTCAATGCCAATGTATTGCATTGGTTCTGGATTGTCACCATTACCTGTCGTAGCAATTGAGGTTAAGCGCACAATGACTGAGCCCGTATCAGTAAATTTGATTGCGTTTCCGAGCAGGTTCGTGAGTACCCGACGCAGCTCTAGGCGATCGCCCATTACCTGACTCTTAGTCTGAGCAGCTTCTCCCAGATCCTCTTTGAGCGATAGTCCTTTTACCTGAGCTAGGGGAGTAAGTTCTTGGACAACCTCTTGAATCAAACCCCCCAGCTCGACTGGGAAAAAGCTCAAGGTTTTGCGATCAGCTTCGTAGCGGTAGACCTCTAATAGAGTGTTTACCATTTCCAGCAGATTTTGGTTGCTACGTGCCATAGTAGTCATTGCTTCTTGCATCGAAGGAGACAATTCTCCTAAGGCTCCTTGCTGCAACAGCTGTAGCATTCGATCTGCTGCAACTAGAGGCGTTCGTAGATCGTGAGTCAGGCGAGAAACGAAGTCTTCCCGTTGGCGGGCCATTTTATCTCGCTCATCAACGCTGTGCTTCAGGCGCAGCAAGGCTCGCACTCTCGCCAACAATTCATCAACTTCTACTGGCTTGCGGATGAAATCATCTGCCCCTATATCTAGTCCCCGCGCTACACTGGCTTGATCGTGAGCAGTGATCAGGAGAATGGGAATAAATGGCGATTTGTACTGCTGTCGAACGCGCCGAGTGACCTCATAACCATCCATCCCTGGCATCATCACATCTAGCAATATGAGATGTGGCGGAGACTGGGCAATTTTCGCCAAGGCCGAGGGACCATCCTCTGCTGTACTAATTGCATACCCTTCTTCTTCCAAAATAGTTTGAATCAGGAATACGTTGTCCGCAGAATCATCGACGATTAGGATATGGTCAGAAGCCGAAGGTAGGGAACACATGGAGCAGTAAGGACAAAAAGGTTAAGATTTTTCACAAATCACATCTGTATCATTCTTTCCTTTGCTCCCTGACTTCACCTCATACCCAAGAGAGATTCTTTACTGCAAAAGTCCTATCGGATTAGAGTTGATCTTCTTCTGAAAGTAAGCTGCAGGGTATAACCGAGCATATAGAGACGTCACGTACAACGTCTCTGCATACTTAGGGTTTCCACAGGCAACTGTTAACTGAACAGTCTTGCAATGTCAGCAAGCTGGCTAGAACAGAAAATAGCGTTGAGCCATTGGCAAAACCGTTGCTGGCTCGCAGGTTAGTAGCTCGCCATCAGCTCTGACTTCATAAGTCTCTGCATCTACTTCCATGCGAGGCAGGACGTCATTTAACTTCATGTCCCGCTTACTCAGGTGGCGCGTCCCTGAGACGGCAACAGCGCTCTTGTTCAGCCGGAGCTGGGTGGGAATTCCCCGCTCTAGTGCTGCTTGGGAGACAAAAGTGAGGGATGTAGTGGCGATCGCACCGCCAAAGCTGCCAAACATAGGTCGCATGTGAACTGGTTGAGGTGTGGGGATACTGGCGTTGGCGTCTCCCATTTGAGACCAAGCAATCATTCCTCCCTTAATGACTATTTCTGGCTTTACCCCGAAAAATGCCGGACGCCAGAGACATAAGTCCGCTAGTTTCCCGACTTCGACTGAACCTACATACTGAGCAATGCCGTTGGTAATCGCGGGGTTGATTGTATATTTTGCAACATACCGCTTGACCCGAAAGTTGTCATTTGTGGTAGCATTCTGCCCATTCGGAGAGGATAAAAATCCCCTCTGTTCCTTCATCTTGTGTGCCGTTTGCCATGTGCGAACGATCACTTCTCCCACTCGTCCCATCGCCTGGGAGTCAGAGGAAATCATACTGAATGCTCCCAAGTCGTGCAGAATATCTTCAGCCGCGATCGTCTCGCGCCGAATCCGCGACTCCGCAAAAGCGACATCCTCAGCAATTCCTGGGTCGAGGTGATGACACACCATGAGCATATCCAGGTGTTCGTCCAAGGTATTCACTGTATAAGGACGGGTGGGATTAGTAGAAGAGGGTAGGACGTTGGCTTCACCACACACCTTGATGATATCGGGTGCATGACCTCCCCCAGCTCCCTCGGTGTGATAGGTGTGGATGACACGATCCTTAAAGGCGGCGACCGTATCTTCGACAAACCCGGCTTCGTTCAGTGTGTCTGTGTGAATTGATGCCTGCACATCATATTGGTCGGCAACGCTGAGACAAGTGTCAATTGCTGCGGGGGTAGTTCCCCAGTCTTCGTGTAGCTTTAAGCCCATCGCCCCAGCCATAATTTGCTCTACCAATCCTTGCGGCTGACTGCTGTTGCCTTTACCCAAAAAGCCTAAAT
>CAXUIV010000181.1:0-8287 GCA_964250875.1 uncultured bacterium | reverse complement strand
ATTGCATAACCTCATTGAGATAGATTTTCTACCTCTCTCTCTTGGAGGGCGACTTCATTCCTTTAACTCTGATAATCCTAAGCTTAACTTTTTAATTTGCTTGGGAGATAAACATATGACATCAAGCTACGATAGAACCCGGTCTCAAGCGCTTAGTGCCGAAACTCTAAAAGTGGCAGAAGCATTTGAGGGTTTGGATACTGATGCAAAACTGGCTCTGCTTTACTTGATTTATCAAAAGATGGGAAGCTCTATTACCCCAGCCGCCCCAGCTGCAACTGAGCCAGAACTAGCCCCTTTATTAATGGGAGACTTTTATAATTTGTCGAAGGATGAGCAGCTTTCCGTTATGCGACAGATTGTCAACCGAGAGAACACAGAGTACTCCCATGCATACGGTGCGATCAAGGAAAATAACCAGTTAATGGTTTGGTATGCCTGGGCGCAGGCTATGGGGGATACAGTCGTCGGGATGCCGGAGGGTTACGAAGCAACCGCAGCAATCAACAATGCCCTATCGCAACTTGAAGGTCTTGACTTTGATGGCCAGATTTCAGTGCTGCGCACGGTGGCAAGTAGGATGGGCTACAGTGACGTGAAGCCAATTGAGACTCAGGCTGAAACAGGCAAAACAACAAGTCTCTAGGCTTAGGCAGTGGCATGGGGCATAGGTGGCTCATGCATGTGTTGTGCAAGATAAAGCATTTGTAGCTCTACATGTATTTTTGCCCCATGCCCCATGCCCTATTTACTAAGAGGGGGAGTTACAAGCTTTTTTCCCGACCAATCTGTAAAGGTATTTTCATCCTCGTAATGCCGTGGAGTAGTTAGTAGCAACCGCCAAGCATCTCCGGCATTTAATAAATTCATTTTTCCAGGGTAGTGGATTTCTAATAACTCTCGAACAATCGGATAATAATCAGAGTTAATTCCTGGAAAAATGTGGTGTTCTGTATGATAAGAAAAATTTAAATGCAGCTTATCCAGAAATTTAGGAATCTTTAAAGACAAACTGTTAACCAGCGGGTCGTTGACGCTTGTCATTCGACAAAGCATGTGATTCGTATAAATATAAAACATGATTCCAGCATAGCCAAAGCCAATCGGCAGAAAGTAGCTGAAGGCAAGTTTTAATGGACTAAATTGTAAATAGGCTAATACGCTCAAATGAATTGTCAGAACAACAAGAAATTCACCGGCGATCGCCCTACGGTCTTTGGCACTGACTTTGAAGGCGGCAGGAGCATAACTAACTAATTCAGAATTAAATAAGAGGACGGATGTCAGATTGCGGAAAGTATGTACTCCCCAGGCTGACGCCATCCCTATCGCCAGCCACAAGGAATTGACTTCAGCAGAGGGCACGAATAGATTTTGAATCCATTTGCCCCAAGTCTTAGGTTGCGCGTATAGATAATTGCGATCAGGGTCAGACAGGGCATTTGTTTTGTTATGGTGTTCTCGGTTGTGAACTGCTTTCCACAGGGTTGGTGGCATCCACAACATCGCGAGTCCTAGCAAACTGATGATACGTTTGAGGCGCGAGTTTCTAATCGCACTGCTATGCAGCAAATCATGAGAGCTAAACAGTAAGACGATAACGCTGTTGCCCATGACTAATGCTAGTGGTAAATAAAGCGGTAGAAGATATAGAGGCCAACGGTCCAAATGCTTGGCGATCGCCCAACCCAGTATCAAAATTGCTAGATTAATCAACAAAATAACAACCTTGTTGAGATCGGATTTGAATGCCTCAGCAGGTAAAAAAGGACGTAATTTCTTTGCATACTCTGCCTGAGGACTCAGTACCTCTACTTCAGCAACATTCATAAATCTTTATTAATCTTTTCTTAAATCACACCGATCAATAACTAACTTAATCTTTAGCTGTCACTCTCTGTGTTAACATGGCATGATTTTCAAGATTCACACAAGGAATACAGCCATGATTGCCAGTAATAGACTACAAGGCATCGAAAGACACATTCCTATTGTAGGGGATATAAATAGCAAAAGTCCAATAGCATATGGAGCAACCCGTGGTGCGGTTGAGGTGGTCAATACAGTACAAATGGCAATAGCAGAGGCTTACATCAATGGATTAGAAGTCCCGGATTCTGTCCTGCGAACACTATTTGACACCTGCATGCCAATCTTCTTCCAGTATTTTCCCTCACTTTTAGCACCCTATGAGTGGGTACTGCAAGAAACGGAGCATCTAGCTGAGGGTTCACGAGAACTGATGGAGCTTCAGTACGATCTGCCCCAAGCCATGCTAAATACGATGTTGGGGGACTGGGAACTTATTTATCCTAAGTACAGCATGGGACTGTGGGAAAAAGGAGCATCGAATCTGGAGCAATCTCAAATGCAGATGATCGATGATGTGATTGAAAAATTAGACATCAGAGATGGAGACCAGATTTTAGACTTTGGCTGTGGCTGGGGATGCGTTGCCAATTACATTCTAGCCAAATTTCCTAACGTCAAATTTACTGGTCTAAATTTGAGCCATGAGCAATGCGAATATATGCGCCAGAAGATGCAAGACCCTAGAAGCTATCTCAGTTCGGGTAGATTCACTCTGTATGAAGGGGATTTAAATAAGGCGGAGTTTGAGACAAAATTCGACAAAATTCTTTCAATTGGAGTTTTTTGTCACATCGGCAACCTAACTCAATCCTTCAAAAAATTAGCCTCTTTCTTGAAGAATAACGGCAAAGTATTCATTCACATTATTACAGTCCGCACTCCCAACAATATATCTAGCGCCTACACGCACAAGTACATCTTTCCCCACGGTAGGTACTGGAATCATGATGCAGTTCCTAGTCATAATAAAGACCTCAAAACCATTAAAAGCTGGTATCTCAACGGGATCAACTACTCCACAACATTCGCCAACTGGCTGAAGAATTTTGACGACAACCAGGCCACGATAAAGAATTTAAACTACGGCATTGATTATGCTAAATTCCGCCGGATATGGAGGTTTTACTTAATTTGGTTTGTTTGTAACTTCGCAAGTTGTGACGGTGAATACAATGGAAACGGTCAATATTTAATGGTTCATGCTAACTAAGCTATCAGTAGGCGGGCGGAAATAAAGCAAACATGTTGAGAAATGGAAACCACTGGTTTTCTTCCAATGCCCTCTGCCCGACCTTAACAAGTAACTATTTTCCCAACAACCTACTTAGTCCAGATGTAGCTAATTAGCTGCAACCTGACCAATATCGGCAGGGGTGAGGTGCGCGTTCACCACTTCACCATCACGAAACCAAACGACGCGACGGGTTTGACGCGCCACATCTGGCTCATGCGTCACCATGACAATAGTGATGCCACTGGCATTCAGTTCACTAAAAATATCCATAACCTCCTGAGTTGTGCGCGAGTCGAGTGCGCCAGTAGGTTCGTCGGCTAGCAGCAAAACAGGGCGGTTAACAATGGCACGAGCGATCGCCACCCGCTGTTGCTGTCCACCAGAAAGCTGATTTGGTCTGTTATTCAGCCGGTTCTCTAACCCCACCCGCGTTAGGGCGCTCACTGCGCGATCGCTGCGTTCCTCAGCTTTGAGACCAGCATAAATCATTGGCAGCATAACATTTTCCAGTGCTGTCAGCTGAGGTAAAAGGTGAAACTGTTGGAAGACAAATCCCAGCTTGATGTTGCGAATATGAGCTAGATTCTTGTCATCCAGATGCGCAACATCCACGTTATCTAGATAATAGTGGCCATCAGTAGGGCGGTCGAGGCAGCCAATAATGTTCATGGCTGTGGATTTACCAGAACCAGACGCCCCCATAATCGCGCAGTATTCACCCTGCTGCACAATCAAACTCACACCATGCAGCGCTCGCACCTCAGTATTGCCAGCGCCGTAGATCTTAGAGATGTCTTCCAGGCGAATAATGACTTGCTCGGTGAGAAGTGAATTCATAATTAGGCGCTTCTAAGGGCAACGATTGGATCGAGTCGGGCAGCACGACGGGCGGGAACGACGCCGAAGAAGAGACCAATGCCGCCAGAAACGCCGACGGCAATAGCAATCACTATTGGAGATACCACAGCCTTTAACGGTGTCGCTGCACCAATGATTAAAATGCCGCCAACACCTAAACCGATGCCGAGTAAGCCTCCAGTTGCTGAAAGAATTACAGCTTCAATGATGAACTGCACCAGGATATCTCTCTGGGTAGCGCCGATCGCCTTGCGCAAGCCAATTTCCTGGGTGCGCTCTGTAACAGAGACGAGCATAATGTTCATGATCCCAATGCCACCTACCAGCAGGGAAATGCCTGCGATCGCCGCCAGCAGTAGAGTCAAACCAACCGTAATCGTACTTACAACTGCAAGAATACTCTTTTGACTGTTGACAGTAAAATCATCCTCGGTAATGATTTTGTGCCGCAATCGCAGCAGATTGGTGATTTGAAACTCTGCGGCATCAACACTCGCTGCATCCCTCGCAGAGACAGCGATGAAATTCACCTGAATGCCATAGGGAGATGTTTTACCGATCAGGCGGTGTGCCATTGTAGTAATCGGCATAAAAGCGGAATCATCCAGGTTTGACCCTAAGGATGCGCCTTTGGGTGCCATGACTCCAACGACCTGAAAACTCAAATTTTGGACCCGCACCTGTTGGCCGATCGGCTCGCTGTCGCCAAAAAGCCTTTGAGCCAAGTCTGCGCCGAGGATGATGACCAGGGAATCTCGCTTCAGGTCTAGGTCTGTGACAAACCGCCCTTTAGCAATCTCAAAACTTTGGATTGAGGTGTACGGCGGATTCGCACCTATGATGCCAGTAAACGTGCTTTGACCACCGTAGCTCACGACTTGTCGGGTGTTGAGCTGTGGACCGACTGCCTTTACTGAGGGAACTTGGGTGGCGATCGCATCCGCGTCTGCCAAGACGAGCGTTTTTGGCTGATCGGACGGTATGCGTCGAGTGTTGCGATTGCCGGGAACGACAAACAGCACGTTAGGCCCCAGAGAACCAAACTGTTTGTTAGCCAACTCCTGTACGCCTTGCCCCACCCCAACCATGGTAATCACGGAGGCATTGCCAATAATAATTCCCAACATTGTTAGAGTGCTACGTAACCGATTGGATGTCAGCGTGGTGACAGCCATTTTGACGCTTTCAAAAATATCCATAGCTAACCGTTGCAGTTTTACTTAGGGCGTTGGCTTTGATTGGTCTGATCAATTTGATCCTTGGGCAAGCTGACAAACACCCTTTCGCCCGGTTGGATGCCCTTAAGAATCTGGATTTGATTACCTATATTGGGGCCAATGGTAACGGGATGAAACGCGGTTTCGTTTCCGTTAGGAACAAGAACTCCAGTCTGACCTTTTTGGGTCACGATTGCCACAGTGGGAACGACCAAGGCATTGGGAATTTGGTCGCCTAGAAACGTAAGGTCTGCATTCATCCCTGACCGCAGCTTATCCGCTCCCGTTACCAGAGCTACCCGTACCTGGAACGAGGTGACATTGTTCTGTACCACTGCCTCTGGCGCAATGAGTAAAACCCTGCCTTTGAACACTTGGTTTGGGTAGGCGTCTGCCCTGATTTCCACAGACTGTCCTTTCTTAATTTGTCCGACATCGACCTCTGGTACATCCGCCAGAACTTCTAAACCTCTAGAAAGGGCCACAATTGAGCTAGAAGTTGCAGAAGCAGTGCTAGAAGCTGAAGTCGTGGGAGTCACAAACGCTCCGACTGTTGCATACTTCTGCGTGACGATCCCAGCGAAGGGAGTGCGAATAATTGTGTTGTCTAATTGAACTTCGATCGCCTGAAGTTGTCCCTTAGCAGCTGTCACTGCTGCTTCCTTCTGGGCAATTTCCTCCGGACGTGAGCCTTTTTCTAACTCTCTTAAAGCTTGCTGCAATTCCGTTACTTTACCCCTTTGCTGGGCAATGTCCTCGGAACGGCTGCCAATTTTTGATACCGCTAGCTGCTGTTGCGTGCGTTGGAGATCGGCTCTAGCGCTGCGGTCATCAGACACGACTGCATCCAGCGCGTCTTTAGAAATAGCCCCTTGCCTGTACAGTTGCTCATTCCTCGTCAGTCGATCCGTTGTCAGAGTCACCTTTGCCCTAGCTGCGTCTACTTGGGCGTTAACTTGCGCTATGTCCTGAGGACGATTCCCAGCAACGGCCAAATCTAACTGAGCTTGGGCTTGCGCTAGACGCGCTCTAGCTTGGTCTATGTCCTCTTGCCGATTTCCAGCGCGGGCGAGATCCAGTTGGGCTTGAGCTTGCTGTAGGTTGCCGCGAAACTGGACAAGTTGCGCCTGAATATCTGTATCGTCCATTCGGGCGATGATCTGCCCCTGCTGCACCCTGTCCCCCTGGTCAACGTACAGCGCTGTAAGTCGCCCAGCTTCTTTGGGACTAAGGTTTACATTGTCAACCGGGTTAATTGTGCCACTGGCAGTAATTCTTAACGTCAGGTTCTTCGACTCAACAGGCACGGTCATCTCGGCAAGATTGAATTTAGGTTTTGCTTGACTGGTGACATAGGCTGTACCAAGAACCAAGACGCCAGTTGCCAGCAGCCCAACCACCCAAAGAGACGGCTGCTTAACTCTACCAATCAGGGGAAGCTCCATTTGTCGTATAACCTGCTGCGGACGAGGAACAAATTGAACAGACGGGAATCGCGATCAAGACGCCTTGCTCTCCTCGATTTTAGCTTTTTGCATATATGTCGCTGAAGTTGTAACCTGTCACCGCAGGTAGAGATTACCCTATGATTTTGGTCACGACCAACACTCTGCTCTCTCATATTCTCCAGCGATTCCGCTGCTAGATGGTTTAAGCTAACGTAGTATTACTTGATTGTTGGCTGAGACTTCGCTGTGCCTAATCGCATTCCTTTCGTTTCTCTTCTAATCTCCTGTAGCTTGTGGAGCGTTGCTGAACCTGCTCTGTCACAGGCACTCTTACCTCATACCCTGCAACTGGATTCGACCCAGTTAGAACAGCAAGGGCTAAGTCTAGCCCAGGAAGCAGCTCAGCTAGCACAGTTTCAACAGTACGAACTGGCTTTGCCAAGGGCGCGATTGGCGACCCAACTGGCTCCAAAGAAATACCAGGCATGGTTTCTTTTAGGTGGCCTGTATTTGCAGACGAATCAGTTCAACCAGGCGATCGCTGCTCTCAACCAAGCGGAGAGTCTAGAACCTAAGAATCCTTCAATCCGGTTTGCTTTAGGGTCAGCCAATTTTCAGCAAGAGAAGTACAGTGCAGCTGTTGAGGATTTGCAAGCTGGCTTGAGGTTAAAACCCAACGATCCAGAGGGGCTGTTTGATTTGGGCAATGCTTACTACAAGCTGAAGCAGCTACCCCTTGCCATTACTCAATACAGCAAAGCAGTGTCCCAAGATAAAAAATTCTGGCCTGCAATCAACAATATTGGTCTGCTGAAATACGAACAGGGCGATGTTCAAGGGGCACTGAAGCAGTGGCAGTCCGCGATCGCTATTGAGAAGCAGGCAGCAGAACCCCAACTAGCAATGGCGGTTGCACTTTACACGCAGGGTGAACGCGAACGGGGTCTAACGCTGGCAGAAACCGCTCTGCGATTGGACCAGCGCTATGGAGATCTGGATTTTCTGAAGGAAAATCTCTGGGGCGATCGCCTGCTTGCCGATACGAAAAAGCTCTTGCAAACGCAACGCATTCAAACTGCTTTGCAGCAACATCACGATCAACCTGCTGCCTCACAGTAAAGGTGTTACCGCAGTAGTTCTGAGGAGATGGGGAGATGAGGAAAAGATATGCGTCATCACCCAGGCTCCCTGATTGAAGAACATACTCTAGTCACTAAAATCCTTTGTTGCTCTTTTCTGAAGTGCAGCGATTAGCTGAGGCTTGACTAGACTGGCCCATGCCTCAAAGTTGAAGCTGTCATTGTTACTGCTAACTGGCGTTTCAACAGATGTTTTCGTTCGGCTGCTCATTTTAATCACATCTAAAAATCTATACTCAAGTTTGAGATCGGCGGAGATGGCTTGGAATGCATCTATGGACAGAATATCTGTATTTTAAGCTACCAAACTCCAACTTAATGAAAAATTAAGGTGGTTGAGATGACTTGGGGTTGGACGCCTTCTGTATGAAAAGAAATTCTTAAAGTACTTTACAAACTGAAATAAACATACTAATCTGAGAATAAGGTAGGGACAACCTACCCCATACATCTCAATTTGCATCGAGCAATCATAAGAAAATGACAACAACAGTACAACGGCGTGAGAGCGCCAGCGTC
>CAXUIV010000180.1:0-8290 GCA_964250875.1 uncultured bacterium | reverse complement strand
GGTATGGGACATGGGGCATAGGGCATAGGGCATAGGGCATAGGGCAGGGAGAGGTCACATCTATACTTCGCCTTTTGCCTTTCGCCTTTCGCCTCTCGCCTTTCGCCTTTCCCCTATGCCAATCAATCAATTGATTCACCCTACTTGAACCTCCGCGTTGCCATTGCGAATAGCCGATGCCATTGATAAAAGCTGAGTCCAGCGCTTTTGCAACTGCTTAGGAGTGCACTTGAGGGCGAGGGCGATCGACTGATCAGTAGCCTGCGACTTCTTCAATTGCAACATCTGCTGTTGCTGAGGGGAGAGTTGACGTAGAAAGGCTTCCCACTGTTGGGAGGACATTCCCAGCTTCTGATCGAGATCTGCCCCTAGCCATTGATGTACCAACTGCCAGTGGTGGGTGTGAGCAAACTTCTCCAAATGATACTTGAAGCGCTGCTGTAGGTAGTCGCGTTGACGACGACTTAGGCCAAGAATGGCGTCGATTTCTGCTGCTGGCAGGTCTTGAAGTTTTAAACTTAGGTAATCTACACAGTCAGACTGACCTTGATCTTCTAGGTATTGCACCAGTTCTGCAACTACCCGATCGCGCTCAGATGATGTTTCAGCTGAATGAGCAGATGCTGCTGCCACAATTTGCGCTCGCACTTGCTGTAGTGCTGAATCACGAACGTAGGATTCAGATTCCTCCTTTTTAGGAGACTCAGCCGCTTTTTCAATGTCAACCGTTGTTTCTGGCGGTTGGCGACGAGCAAACTCCTGTGCCCGCAACACGATCAGCTGTTGGTTAGAACCACCCCGTAAATTAATGCGCCGCTTAGCATATTGCTCTGTAAACGCCATGTACTCTGCTAGTTCCAGCTGAGTGCGGGGCGAGTAATCGGCAGCCATCTGGTTCTCCCGCCGAAAGGCTTTGATTGCCTCTATGTAAAAACCTTGGAGGAAGTCATCAATGAGACCATAGCGGCCTTGAAAACCGAGTTGACAGCGGGCAGACGCCACATGCCGGTAAACTATAGCACCGAGATGACTATGTAATTCCACTCGCCCTTGTTTAGCACCTAGCTGGTAGTATGTTAAGCACTTGCGGAGCCGGTGCCGAGCTAAAGTAACCTGCCAGGACTTGATTTGACCAGAAGTTTGAATGCGATCGCTCTTGCGGCAAATCCGTTCAACTTCCGTGGCGATCCTTTCTACTACTGCCTGAACTCCAGCGGATGATTTGACTTCTGCCCGTAGTTCGTTGGATAGCAGATGCAATAGAGAAGTATCTGTATCGTCCAGCTCAGTTGCGGACTGATAAGTTTGAGTAGGATAAGACGCTTCTGGTGTTCTGTTTAGGTTGGCGTTGGCGTTCATGGCAATCCGAAGGGTTGGTAAAGCACCGTAACAACTTGTAGACCCAGTACCGAGGTGAAGGAGGATCCCTCTTCGTTCGCTGTAGTCTCAAGCGCTGTCTACACTTCGACTATAGGTAACGTGCATTAGCCATACCCGGTCAGGTGTGTCGCTTTCTTAATCAGTAACTGCCTATGCTGATGGCACTAGGGAGCAGACGACTGTCATTAAGTCGTCACAATCCTTGCTAGCGCTACACTCTTCACCTGTTCAACCACTGGCGATCGCCATCCTGCCAGGAAGATTCACGTCAGTTACAGTAGGACAGTTGGAGAAGTGGAGCGAATCACGGCGCTACTTCCTCCCATCCCAGACCCTTTCTAACGACGACTGGTTCCTCTCCCGTTAAATCCACAATGGTAGAAACCTGGTACCCCGGTTCTGTGCCATTATCTACAATTACATCCACTAAGTTGTCCAGCCGGTCAAATAGTTCTACCCGTGACATATTGCGTTCGATTGCCGGTGTCGTGTCCTCATCTTGGGGGTGAGCTGAGGTAGAAACGATTGGGTTACCTAACACGTTCAATAAAGCCGAACATACAGCGTGCTTTGGTACCCGAATTCCTGTAGTTTTGCGCTTAGGGTTTTGCACGAGTCGCGGCACTAGCTTCGTTGCTGGCAGCAGGAAAGTATATGGTCCCGGAACAAGATGCTTCATCATCCGGTAAGCTGGGTCACTCACCAAAGCATAGGCTGCCACATTAGAAAGAGAGGGACACAAAAATGTTAATGGTTTATCATTTGACAACTGCTTAATCCTGCGCACTCGTTCCACCGCTGACTTCACGTTCAGATCGCAACCGATCGCATAGACTGTGTCGGTGGGGTATAACATCACGGCACCTGAGCGCAGTGCATCCCCAATTTGCTCTATCCGGCGAATTTGGGGAGTATCAGGATGAACTGTATAAATCGCTGCCATAAAATCTAAACTCCTATGAACAAGCTGGCGTATTTTGAGTGTCCGACCGGGATTGCTGGTGATATGTGCTTGGGAGCGCTTGTTGATGCTGGTGTTCCTCTGGATTACCTCATTGAGAAACTGAAAGCGCTGCCAATGGCTGAGCAATACAAGCTGCATGCTGAGACTGTTCACCGTCAGGGCCAGGTCGCCACCAAAGTGCATGTGGACTTATTGAACCACCGGCATGACCAATCGCCCAAACATGGTCGTCACCTGCCAGAAATTGAGCGCTTAATTGTATCAGCAGCATTGCCACCACAGGTGACAGCTTGGAGTTTAGCAGTATTTCGCCAGCTAGCAGCAGCAGAAGGAGCGGTGCATGGCATTCCTCCAGAGCAGGTTCACTTTCATGAGGTGGGTGCAGTAGATGCGATCGTCGATATCGTCGGCACTTGTCTGGGGCTGGATTGGTTGGGCCTGGAGATCCGTGAGGGATTACCCCTGCTTTACTGCTCGGCACTACCAACTGGAGGCGGCACAGTTCGGGCAGCACATGGTCAACTGGCGGTACCAGTACCAGCTGTGCTGAAGCTGTGGGAAATGCGCGGCTGTCCGGTCTACAGCAATGGGATTGATCGGGAACTCGTGACGCCAACTGGGGCGGCGATCGTCACGACGTTAGCCACTGATTTTGGCCCCCCACCAGCAATGACCATCCAACGGGTAGGATTGGGGGCAGGTTCCCTCGATTTACCAATTCCTAATGTCCTACGACTCTGGGTAGGGATGAGGAGTGAGGAGTTCGGAGTTCGGACAGGTACTAGTCCTTCAGTGGAAACGATATCGGTGCTGGAGACGCAAATTGACGACTTGAATCCTCAAGCAATTGGCTATGTGTTTGAGGCATTATTTGCTGCTGGTGCTGTAGATGTCTTCACTACGGCAATTGGCATGAAAAAGTCTCGTCCTGGGATTTTACTGACCGTTATCTGTCCACCGGAACAAGTGTTCAGTTGCGAAGCCGTGCTGTTTCGAGAAACGAGTACATTAGGAATTCGTCATTCTACGCAGCAACGTGCCATTTTGCAACGTGAGATTCAAAGAGTTGAGACTGAGTATGGCGCGGTCCGCGTCAAGGTTGCCTGGATGGGGAGTGAGGAAGAGCAGGCGATAGCTAATGTGCAGCCAGAATACGAGGATTGCGCGGCCATAGCACAGCAACACAATCTGCCTTGGCGCGAAGTCCATCGGTTGGCACTGCACCACTGGTATGCACGCAGCTAATTAACTGCTGGATGGTAGCTTGACGATTGTAACTTTGTCGGAGACATTGAGGCTGAGCGCCGGAGCTGACATTGAAGTTGAGGACATATTGCCGCCGTCGTCCAAGGCGTAAACGGTAGCATTAAGCGGCACCTTGAGGGTTAGCGTCACTGGGATGTCTGGCGGTGCGATTTCGCGGGGTGGACTGTTGGTAGTGTCAGCATTGGCAATCTCATGCCACAGCACCAAATAGAATGTGCCGTCTCGCTTTTGCAGCAGGAGGTGATGTACATACTGCGTCCGATCGTAGCCTGCTGGCGGGTTGACAGCGAGCGTATAGTCTAATGAACTCGGTGTAAAGCTAGGACCAGGGTCATTGAGCAGGTTGATCAGGTTTTTTAAGGCTATGTAAGCGGGCTTCGGAGTCAGATCATTGTGCAGCAGACCGAAGTTGGCTTCAGGATTGTTGGGATCATTAAACTCGTCTACCAACTCGTAGCAGAAGGTGCGGACAATACCTTTGCGAAAGTACTCCAGGAAAAGTCGGGGCATATATTTACCATGCGCCTTTTCGGAAATACTGTTTTTGCTGGTTTGGTACCCCGTTTCAGTCGCCGCCATTGGCTTAGAGCTGAAGGGCGGTGCCCAAATGTCGAAGGCATAAGGCCACTCATCAATATTGACTGACGGAAAGTTGCCGTGCCAGTAGTACTTGTCGATGGTGTCGTAGCTGAACGGGAAGCTGTAAGTGTTACCGCCACCCGGATAGGGATGGAAGTTGCCCCAGTTAACGTAGTTGGTTAGGGTGCCGTTGCCGAGGGGTGACTTGGTGTTGTAGTCGTAGCTTTTTCCCAATGCTGGACCAATTACGGTTAGGCTGGCTGTAGCAGGGTCGCTATTAAGAGCCGTGTAGAGGTCTTTCTGAAAAGCAATCACTCCCCGCGGAAAACCTTGACCTTGATAGCTCGTGTTATTGGAAGGCCAGAACAGATCTGGCTCGTTTGGTCCTTCTACAGCCTCAATGGCAGCGATGGGAGTGTTGGCAGCTTTGATCGCGTCTCTGATTTGGGTAGGAGTGCCCATAGGGCCAGGGCCAACAACGACTGTGGTTTTGATGCCTAGTTTGGCCAGGTCTTGAGCGCGAGAATTGATGCCATCGCGGACATGACGTAGTCCCAAGTCTGCTAGTTTTTCCTTCACACCTTCGTAGTTACCGCCATAAGGGGTATCAGGGTAGCCCCAATGGGTGACGACGCCGATGCTATCAACAAAGCTATCGGCGCTTTGGGCTGTCTCAGGTGTTGCGGGGGCGGCGTGGGTTATGGGAATTAGTCGGCTCATTGGCGCAGCTACAGTTCCCACTAAAGTGGTGGTGAATAGTGCGAACAATATGAGGCGTCGGAGTAATTTCCGTCGTTGCATTGGTGTTTCTACTAGTTGATGAACCGCCGAGACGCAGAGAGCGCAGAGGAGTGTTTTAAGCTCGTTGAGGATTGCCGTATGTGACGCCTCAGCAGGGATTTTTAGGATGATTGAAGATGGCAATATTAGATCTCTTTTGTAGGAAGTTAGTCTAATATTGCAGCCATGATTGAAGCTGGAATATCCAATAGGAAAGTGGAGAAAAGTTGTTAAGGTATCCACTCGTTTGAGTGGGGGAAATTGGTGTTTTTTGAAGGCGCTTCGTCTACATTTTCTCTGTTCACTAGCCTTGCTCAACACAGCAAAATTACTAAACTATCTGTGTTGATGCTGAGAGAAGTTCAGTATTTGCACTCCTAGTGACTGACCCACAAGTTGTACGCTCTGCTGTAGTAACGTTTGAAGCTTACGATCTGGGTATGAGTCTGACAATCATTGCTTTGTCTGACACGTTTAGAGCGAGTGATGACGATGCAGACATTGGCGTTGAGGACTGAGCGCCGCTGTCGTCTAACGAGTAAACTGTAGCGCTACTGATCGGCGTCTTTAGGGTTAATGTCACCGGCATATCTGGCGGCACGATCTCTCGCGGTGGGCTATTGGTGATGTCATCATCTGAGATTTCATTCCACAGCACCAGGTAGAATGATCCGTCTCGCTTTTGCAGCAGCAGGTGATGCACATATTGGGCATCATATCCAGAAGGCGGATTAACTGTGAGCGTGTAGTTTAATGAGCCAAGCCTGAAGCTAGATCCTGGGTCTTTAAGTACACCAATCAGGTTTTTTAATGCTGTGTAGGCTGGCTTCGGACTGAGATCATGGCGCAGTAGACCGAAGTTGGATTCGCGATCGCCGGGATTATTGAACTCGTCAACGAACTCATAAGAGCAGGTGCGGACAATTCCTTTCCGAAAGTACTCCAGGAACAGACGCGGCATGTATTTACCTTGTGCCCTTTCTGAGAGGTCCTGCGCGTTCGTGGAGTAGCCCGTTTCCGTGGCTGCCATCGGTTTGGGACTGAAGGGCGGTGCGTAGATGTCAAAGGCATAGGGCCAGTGGTCAAGCTTGCTGGACGGGAAGTTGGCGTGCCAGTAGTATGCGGCGATCGTGTCGTAGCTGTAACTCGGATCGCTGAACGAGTTACCGCCAGGGTAGGGATGGAAGTTGCCCCAGTCAACGTAGTTAGCTAGAGTACCGTTGCCGAGGGGTGATTTGGTGTCGTAACCGTAACTCTTTCCCAATGCTGAACCAATCACCTTCATGCCTGCCGTCGCCGGGTCACTCTTCAGCGTCGTGTAGAGGTCTTTTTGAAAGGCAATAACTCCCTGGGGAAAGCCTTGACCCTGGTAACTGTTTTTAAACAGATCCCAGAAAATATCTGGTTCGTTTGGTCCTTCCACAGCGTCGATGGCGGCGATAGGAGTGTTACTCGCTTTGATCGCCTCTTTGATCTGGCTGGGGGTTCCCATGTAGGGACCAACAAGAATTGTGCTTTTGATGCCTAGTTTGCCCAACTCTTGTGTATGGGGACCGAGGCTGTCGCGGACGTGGCGAATACCCAAAGCCAGCAGTTTTTGTTTGACGCCCTCATAGCTATAGCCGTATGGAGTATTAGGATAACTCCAGTGCGTAGCTACACCGATGCTGTCAACAAAGCTGTCGGCGCTTCTGGCTGTCTCGGCGACTGCTGTCGCGGCATGGAGCTTAGGCAATAGCCTTTGGCTCATTGACACTGCTACAGTACCTACTAAGGAAACTGCAACTAGTCCCAGCATGAGTTGTTGAGTTGTTTTCCGTCGTTGCATTGGCGTTGTTTCTACTAACGTACCGATTCCTGCTCTCACTTGCTCTTTTCATCGTTCCACCGCCGGAAATAGAGTGGATGAAACGTAGCAAAAAATACAGATATTTTGCTAGCTGTACCTAAATGAATCTCCATGAGCGCAGGAATACAGTAAGCTCTTACCAAACAGAATTCATTCGTCCGGATTTTTCTGCTAGATATCTTAGATATATCTGCACTGATAGCCTAAACCATTCGTGTCCCCCCATGCCCTATGCCCCATGCCCAACCTAAACAAATCATCTTCCACTGTACTTAGAGGTTGTTTTCGTGCCCGATAACTCGTTGAACGACAGCGCGGTCGAATACCATCTCGGCTTAATCGTGGAACAGAATCTCGGTCACATTACACTGACTCAAAATTTAGCGCAGTGTCTACGCGGCGATACCAGTGTCCAGCCAACTTGGATACTTGTACCGTTTCAAGCTGAAGACGTTTGGCAGAAGCTGCCTGGGTATGCAACGAGGCTAGGTCTGCGGGCGAGGCAACTCGTTCGCGCCGCTTTGCGAGAGGGAACTCCGGACTGCCTGCTATACCACACCCAGGTGACAGCGCTGTTCAGCTTAGGGATCATGCAGCGCATTCCGACAGTTATTTCGCTCGACGCCACGCCGATTAACTTCAAGGCGATTGGGGCGACTTATGGATACAAGGCAACCAAAGGAATACTTGACCGCCTGAAGTTTGAATGGTACAAGAGGATGTTTCGCAGGGCGGCGGCCCTGGTCGCCTGGTCGGAGTGGGTTAAGCAGAGCCTAGTGCAGGACTATGGGATTACGTCTGATAAGGTGATGGTAATTCCACCCGGTGTGGAACTCTCTCAATGGCATCCAACTGTAAAGAAGGCCGGAAGTGGTGCATTGCGGCTCTTGTTTGTCGGCGGAGATTTCGCCCGCAAAGGAGGTTACGTTCTGCTGGAAGCATTTCACTCTGGGTTAGCAGATCGCTGCACTTTGGACATTGTAACCAAAGATGAGACGGTTCACTCGGAGGGACCAATAAGCGTACATCGAGGTCTTGCGCCTAACAGCTCAGAGCTGCGGCAGCTGTTTGCGGATGCAGATCTGTTTGTCTTTCCTACTTTGGGGGACACCAATGCGATTGTCGTCATTGAAGCGATGGCATCTGGTCTGCCTGTGGTGACGACTGATGTGGGGGCACTCGCAGAGGAAGTTGAGGACGGCGTGACTGGACTGCTGGTGCCTAAAAACAATTCTCAGGCAATTGTGGAAGCCGTTTGTTCTCTAGGAAACAACCCAGACCGTCTCGCCGCTATGGGAGTAGCAGCCCGCGATCGAGCAGAACGACTGTTTGATGCAGAACACAACTACAAAGCTCTAGTAGAGGTGATGAAGCGGTGTGTTGATGGGTATGACCGCTAATTTTGCTGCACGCCTCTTGCATACTCGTCATACAATTCCACTGTTCTCTTGACCATCAGATCGCGATCAAAG
>CAXUIV010000179.1:3093-8310 GCA_964250875.1 uncultured bacterium | reverse complement strand
GCCGGACTGACGAATTGGTTGATGGCCCAGGAGCGGCGCTGACAACACCAGAAACCCTCGACCTCTGGGAGCAGCAGCTGGAGTCCGTCTTTGCGGGCCAACCGTTTGAAGACCTGGATGTGGCTTTAAGCGATACTATCCGGCGCTTTCCGCTGGATATTCAGCCCTTCCGTGATATGATTGCCGGTCAGCGTATGGACCTGTACCGCAGTCGCTACGAGACGTTTGAGGAATTAAACCTTTACTGTTACCGAGTGGCGGGGACTGTAGGTTTAATGTCAATAGCGGTGATGGGGGTGGACGCTGGCAACAACACAGCGTCCTGGAACCAGCAGCAGCCGTTCTGTGTGCCGACAGAACAGGCGATCGCCCTAGGGATTGCTAATCAACTCACCAACATTCTCCGAGATGTAGGGGAAGATGCCCGAAGGGGACGAGTTTACCTGCCCTTAGAAGATTTAGCCAAGTTCAATTACACCGAGCAAGACTTGTTTAATGGCGTGGTTGATGACCGCTGGCGAGAACTCATGCGGTTTCAGATTCAACGGACCCGTCAGGTTTATGTCAATGCAGAAAAGGGAATCGGTGCCCTGTGTCCTGATGCCCGCTGGCCAGTGTGGGCAGCGCTGATGATCTACAGTCAGATTCTGGACGTCATTGAACGCAATCAGTACGATGTCTTCCAAAAGCGTGCCTATGTACCAAGTTTACAAAAGTTGCGTGCTTTACCAGTAGCTTGGCTGCGAGCACAGGTACTTTAATCTTTCCTCTGGTCTCAAAATCTGCTAACATAGTGTTTCATCTCAATGGAGAGGTGGCTGAGTGGTCGAAAGCGGCAGATTGCTAATCTGTTGTATGGCAGGTAACTCCATACCGAGGGTTCGAATCCCTCCCTCTCCGTTCTAAAATTCGATGGCGACTGGCTTGGCTGGCATGAATCGAACCTTTATCTCCAAAATCGAGCCACCCAAGGAACAATCTCAGCCTGCTTGGTGGTTTGCCTTTCGTGGTAAACAGTTGCTGATCAGCAATGAAGGCGATTGCGCTACCATCCCGTACTCGACCAACGTTAAAGAATTGGGGTTGACACCTGTACGTCAGCAGTATTTAGGCACGCTTGCTGGTGCTGATTGCTACTCAGCGGAGCTTGATCCAGACGACGTACCACCATCCGGTATGACCTTTGCCGGTCTGCGCCAACTGTGTGGCAACCTAGAGGAAGACTTATTTTCCCTAGCCGGTCTAGCTTTTCAAATTGTGGAGTGGGATCACACGCATCAGTATTGCGGCTATTGTGCCACACCCACTTTGCAATTGTCGGGTAAACGTGCCAAGCGTTGCCCCAAATGTAGCTTAGTCAGCTATCCTCGGCTTTCGCCAGCAGTTATTGTGCTAGTGGAGCGAGGATCGGAGATCTTGTTGGCCCGCGCTCACCATTTCCCCGATCATCTCTACAGCATTCTGGCTGGTTTTGTGGAACCAGGAGAATCTTTAGAAGACACAATCGTGCGGGAGATTTACGAAGAAGCCAGTATCAAGGTCAAAGACATCCGCTATTTTGGCAGTCAACCTTGGCCCTATCCGAACTCGCTGATGATTGGCTTCATTGCTACCTACGCCAGTGGTGAGATTCAGATTGACGGAACTGAGCTGGCGGACGCTGGGTGGTTCACAAAGGAAGACCTACCGCTGATTCCACCAAAGCTCAGCATTGCCCGGAAGCTGATTGACTGGTTTGTTACTAGGGAAGAGGAGAGTTAAGGGGAGCGGGGCAATAGGGCATGGGGCATAGGAAATCCAAGTTCTAAATCCCCAACTCCAGAAGCATTTACCGCATTCGCTTCGCACAGATGAAAAAGTGCGATCGCTGGGGATAAGCTACATGCTTTACTCAACAAACTATCGTTGTCCTCTCACGTAGGGAGTTCCTAACGCCGCAGGAGTCGCATTGCGCCCAGTGCCCCACAGCAGCACAAACAAAGTCAGAATATAAGGCAAAATTAGCAAAAATTCATAAGGAAGATCTTTTGACCCCATCGCTTGAATCCGAAATTGTAGAGCATCGGCAAGGCCAAACAGTAGTGCGCCAACGAGTCCCCAAAGCGGTTGCCAGCGCGAGAAAAAAACTAGCGCTAATGCAATCCAACCCCGTCCGGCTGTAATGCCTTCGGTAAACAAATTGAGTTGCACCACGGTTAAGACCGCTCCGCCTAAACCTGCCATTGCTGACCCAATTAGCAGACACTGGTAGCGAATGCGCTCAACCTGTAAACCTGATGTGGCAGCCGCGCTTGGATTTTCTCCAACTGACCGCACTTGTAATCCCCAATTTGTCTGAAACAGGAAGAACCAACAAAGAAGAGTTAATCCTGCTGCCACATACACTAGAGGATTGTGGTTAAACAGAATCTCGCCCACGACTGGAATTTTAGAGAGTACGGGAATCCGTGCGGGCGCTAATCCCGTCACCCGCGATCCTAAAGAACCGACCTGCTGCCGATAAAGATAAGACGTGATTCCCTGCCCCAGCAGCACTAGCGACACTCCTGCAACCACCTGATCGCTTCTGAACGTAACTGTTAGCACCGCCACGATCAGTCCCATGATGGCTCCAGCGAGAAGTCCAGCAGCCAGTCCCGCCCATGCTGCCAGCTCGGTCAGATGGACGGCTTGTTCAATACTGTTCGTGGTGAGGAACCCTGCCATGCCGCCGACGAGCATAACTCCTTCTAAACCCAGGTTCATGACGCCTGATCGCTCAGTAATAATTTCACCTAGCACTGCCAGCAAAACCGGAACTGCTAATCGAATTCCAGCAGTCAGCCAAGCGACCAGAAAACTCCAGGTTAAAACTTGTTCCCAAGGCATGATGTAGATTACTCCCGTTGCGCGATCGCGTTACCTGCCAAAATCATCAGCACAAGCAGAGCCTGCAACACCTGAGCCGCAGATGTGGGAATTTGCAGAACTATGTTCAAAGATTGGGCACCAACCATCAAGGCAGAAAACAGGATTGCTGTGACTAAAACACCAATCGGATGCAGTTGCCCTAACAGCGCTACCAAAATTCCTGTGAAGCCGTAATTATCTGAAATGTCTCCCTTCAAACGGGTATAGGTATAGCTCACCTCAACGATGCCTGCCAGTCCTGCTAAGCCACCGCTCATCATCAACGCCAGCAAAATACTACGGCTGGTATCGATCCCAGCACAGCGAGCCACACTGATACGCGAACCGACAGCGCGGAGGTCAAACCCCAAAGCAGTGCGCCAGAGCAGGATGTAGACTGCCCCCACCAGTAAAAATGCTAGCAGTACTCCCCAGTGTAGACGAGTTCCCAGCAGAACTGGCAGTTGGGCCATGTCACTGAATTGAACAGATTCTGGCAAAAAACCATCCTGGGAGCGCAACGGCACACGAGCAGCGTACTGCACCAACAGAATGCCGATGTAATTCAGCATCAGGGTACAGACAATTAAATTCACGCCGCGTTTGAGGTGAAGCAAACCAGCAAAGCCACTCCAGAGGGCACCGCCCAGCAGCCCAGCTATCAAAATCAAGGGAATTAGTAACCAGCTGGGTAGATTCGGCAATGCCAGAGCCACCAAACTACCGCAAAGGGCACCGATGTAATACTGCCCCTCAGCACCGATGTTCCAAACGCGACAGCGAAAGGTGATCGTCATGCCCAATCCAATCATCAGCAAGGGAGTCGCTTTGAGCAACGTCTCTGTAATTTGGCGTGGCCCACCAAATGCACCAGTTAGCATCACTCCATAAGCTACTAAAGGATTCACACCACTAAGACCAATCAGACAGCCGCCCATCAATAGAGCTAGAACCACTCCGCTCAAAGGTGCAAAAGGCTTCAGTCGGATTAGGATTCGTCGATCGGGTAGGGTTAGGGAACTCATAGTAGTGGTTATTCATAAGTGCGATTTCGATCAATAAAACCTTCAGTCTTTCGATTCGTTGACTTTACCTGCCATTAGTAAACCTAAATGCTGAATGTCAGCGTTTGCTGTATCGACCAAGTCCACAATTCTTCCTTCATAGATTACGGCAACGCGATCGCTCAGGTTCAGAACTTCATCTAGTTCGGTCGAGATCAGTAGAATCGCGGCACCGGCATCACGTCTGGCTCGCAGTTGAGCGTGAATAAACTCAGTCGCTCCAATATCTACTCCTCGTGTTGGTTGGGCTGCCAAAATGATTTGACAATCGCGGCTAAGTTCTCTAGCAAAAATCGTTTTCTGCGCGTTGCCACCCGATAGCTTGCCCATGCGCGTTTTAATCGAAGGTGTGTGAATCAAATACTGCTGCACGAGCGTCGCTGCATGTTTGAGAATAACAGTAGGACGCAGCCATCCTCGCTGACTAAAAGGCGGATCGTGCACTGCTTTTAGCACCAAATTCTCGGCGACTGAAAAGTCACTCAGCAAGCCCATTGAATAGCGATCAGACGGAATATGAGCCAGATTGCCCTCCCGCCGAATTTCGCCCTGCTTACAGGAGCGCAGTCCCACAATGGCTTCTTCCAACTCCCGTTGTCCATTACCATCGACTCCGGCAATGCCCACAATCTCACCTGGATGCAAGCTCAGAGTCACACCCCGTAGTGCGGGTAGGTGGCGATCGCTCTGAACCCACAGATCTTTAAGTCGCAAAACAGGTTCAGTCGATCGGGCTGCGATTGATTCCTGACTCCGCGCTTGGCGTTGCAGATTGACTTTCCGCCCAACCATCATCTGAGCGAGTTCTGACTTTGTGCAATCTTGAGTTGACACAGTTGCAACCTGCTGCCCGTCTCGCAAAACGGTAACTCGATGACACACTGCCATCACCTCTTTTAGTTTGTGAGAAATAAAGATGATGGCAGTTCCTTGATCGGCTAAGTGCCGCAATGTAATCATTAAGTCTTCGGCTTCTTGTGGGGTTAGGACAGCCGTGGGTTCATCCAGAATTAGAACTTTGGCATTGCGATAAAGGGCTTTCAGAATTTCTACTCGCTGCTGCTCACCCACCGACAGTTGCCACACCTGCGCACCTGGAGCGATGTTGAGACCATACTGAGCTGCCAACTGCTTCAGACGCATATTCAACCGCTTGGGGTCTTCGCGCAAAAAACACCGCCCGCTTTGCCCTAAGACAATGTTTTCTGCTACCGTAAAGCTCTCAACCAGCATAAAATGCTGATGCACCATACCAATGCCTGCC
>CAXUIV010000179.1:0-3083 GCA_964250875.1 uncultured bacterium | reverse complement strand
GCCGTGATCGCTACTCTGGGCGAGCTAAAGCGGACGGGTTGCCCAAACAATCGAACTTCTCCCGCATCGGGTTCATACAGCCCGCAGAGAATATTCATCAGCGTGGTTTTTCCCGCTCCGTTTTCCCCCAACAAAGCGTGGATTTCGCCAGCCTTGACTTCAAAATCAACGTTTTGGTTGGCAAACACGCCCGGAAAACGCTTGACAATCCCGTGCATTTCGACTGCCATCACGCTAGTCTTTGTACTGGAAGCGATCGCGGTAACCCTCCTACTTGGGAACAAACGGAACTTTTAACTCTCCAGCCGCAATCTTGGTTCGGGTCGTTTCCAGCTTCGCCTTTTGCTCGCTGCTAACTTTATCCTTGGCGGCTGCTGTAAGTTCAACTCGGATCACGCCATCTGCAACGCCAAGCCTGTAATACTGATTGGCAAATTTTCCGGCTTTGGTATCCTCAATCATTTTTGCAAACAAGGGTTCCATGTTCCAAATCAGATTTGCTGCCACCTGAGGTCCCAAAGACGACATATCACCTACATAACTGGTGGCGTAACCTCCCTTCGTCTTTGCCGCTTCAATTTCCCCAAGCGTTGGACCTTGCCCGCAGCCAATCCAGTAATCTACGCCTGTTTCTGCTTGTGATAAGGCAGCTTCCTTGGCTTTGGCAACATCCTCCCAGTTACCAACGGCTGCACTCGCTAGGGTGGCATCCTGTCGCACCGTTTTCGCTCCCGCTAACATCGCTTCTCCCATCGCGTGACAAACGGGAATATCAAAGCCATACAGCGCACCCAGCTTGCCGGTTTTACTGAGCTTGCCCGCCAACACTCCGACTATAAAAGCTCCCTGATAAAAGGGTTGGTCGTAGTCGGCAGCGTTTGCCGTGACTTTACCCAACCCACCCGCATAGGCAAAATTCACCTTGGGAAACTCTTTCGCAACTTTAAATACGGCATCACCGTAGTTGAAGGAATGGGCCACAATTGTACCATACCCAGCTTCTGCGTATTGGCGCAAGACTCGTTCAACATCAGCAGGAGAAACCGATTCTGCAACCGCAACATCAACGCCTTTTGCTTTCAAGGCTTGAGCGGCTTCATTTGCTTCTTGGTTCCAAGATTTATCTGTTGGCGGACCATCCATAATCAATGCAAACTTTGCTCCTTTTCCCTCAGTGTTAACAGTAGAGGCAGGGCTGCTGCTTACAGCAGGCGAACTCGATTGAGGGGTAGAAGGCGTACCACAAGCTGCTAATAACAGTAATGGAGCCATGAACACAAATCCTGTTATGGTCCGCTCGAGCGATCGCAAGAAATGGAACATGACCATATTGATTCCTCACACAACTTAATTTCAAACACAACTAAGTAGCATCAAGTTTTTCGCTTTTACTCAAGTCTCAGTAAGTTGCTCGAAGTAGATCTGTCAAATACTGCCCTGCCAATACAGGGGGATAATTCGGTGAATTGTCTGGCCCTTGGCAGCTTTCGATGCAGGCGATTTCAGTATTACGATCTGGCTGACAGAAGAACGCAATCGAGTAGCGTGATTGATGAACGCGCTCATCGATTGGTACATCCACACGATGTTTTGTTGAGCGAAACACATCGTTACTCCAACGCTGCATCAAGTCCCCCGTGTTGACCAAAATTGTGTCAGGAATACAGGGGGCAAAGATCCAATCTCCATTAGCAGTTCGGACTTCTAAGCCACCGACATCATCTTGAAACAGCAAGGTTAATGAACCATAGTCCGAATGCTCTCCCGCTCGAATCTGTCCTGGTTCCGGTAATTGCAGCATCGGCGGATAGTGCAATAGTCGCAGCGTATGTTCTTGATCGCGATGGCGATCAACAATAAAGGAGTCTGGCAAATTCAATGACAACGCAAAGGCACAAAACACCTGATTCGCTATGTCTGTACAAATGTCAAAAAATTCTAGTACAGCCTTACGAAACTCCTTATCGTCTGGGGGCCACAAATTTTGAGTCAGCGCTGAATTAATCGCATCAGTAGTTGCCCCTTCCTTGCCAACGTTGAAGCATTCTTTAGCATCACCCGGACGCTCTGGATTGAGACGTTCTCGTTTAATGCCTACATAACCCCGATTGCTAAACTCGCTCGACCATGCAAGTTGCTGCTTGGTTTCCAAAGGCAGAGCGAAGAATTTCTGACTTTGCTGAAATATGCGCTCAACCGATGCTTTTGAAACTCCATGATTTTTGAGGTACATGAAGCCAACTTCACGACAGGCGCTATAAATCTCTTGAGCAACTTTTTGCCGATCACTCACACAGCCTTTAGCAAAAGATTCAAAATCAATTACTGGGATACTGTCCAATCTAGAAATAGATTGAGTCGTCATTATTATTCACCTAAGGGCCAAGAGAAACAACTTCTAAGATAATTTAAAGAGATTCTTGAAAACTAAATAGAAAATGAGTTTCTCAAACGGAAGAGAATCCTCTTTGACACAAACAATCAAAATCTGACTTCACAGCCTGAAGTTTCAGCAAAACGCTGTGGGGTATGGATTAAAAACAGCACTTCGGCGCGCTGAGGCAAGCGAACATGTACCAAAAATTCTATAACTGCATTTGTTTATATACAACTGTACACAGATTTCCCCAGATATTACCCGTACTGTTAAGACTAGAATGTAACCAAACATACAAAACTCGATTGGTGACCTGACGGAGTCAAAGACTTTGTGGCCTACACACCCAAGCCGGGACTTCTCCAGCTGATGCCTTCGCTCAAGGCAAAAAAGAGGAGTAACGCTGATTCTTGAGTCACTGCCACTCGCTCTCCTCCCACCCTCCGGTTTTTACCTTTGTTGTTCTGCCTTGGGTGTGTAGCCCTTGGGGAGAAGTTACTTAGCTGAGGTGGAGCCACTGCCAACCGAAAAATGCTAGCATTCCCAGCACAATCGTTAACAGCAAATTCTTTGTCCAACAGCTCACTGCAATCGCGATCGCCGCTCCCACCAAACGCGCATTCGTATAGCTGAGCATCAACTCACCACCGCTAGATATCAGCACGGCAGGAGCTACAATCGCAGTCAGCACGGCAGGAGGAACATA
>CAXUIV010000178.1:6441-8317 GCA_964250875.1 uncultured bacterium | reverse complement strand
TCAAAGTACACCCGCATAATCAGCAGCAGCTTATCCTTGACTCGCTCAGAAAGAGATTTAAGTCTCTCTGAATACTCCTCAGCTGCTTTAACATCATGGATGGAACATGGTCCAACTACTATAAATTTTCTGTTGTCTACAAAGTCGAGAATGTCTTGTACTTCTTGCCTAAATTTCAAGACGTTTTTTTCTGCCGCGCTTGTTAAAGGCAACTTTGATTTGATTTCCTTAGGAGTAATCAAGATCTGGGAATCTTCAATATGAGTGTTAAAAACCTTATCTTGCATAGGGGCAAATTTCCTGATTTGTGCAGATCCTAAGGATTTAGGTTCGGAGGTAAGGTGCTAGGGGCGGTGAAAAAGCCTTAACTATCTTAGACCAAAAAGCCAACCCAAAGTCACACCGTCTTGTATATGGCGCATATGTGGCGCAGAAACGCTGTGACGCTGGAGGCAGGACTACACTGCCAGAGGGGCTTGCAATGATGTGCAGGTGCTAGCCTATGTATGAGTAACGTTGCATATTTGACTAAGGAGCAGAGGAGCGATCTTCGCAGGGTAGTAGGGGAATAATTCCTTTAGCTGTAACTTTGTAGCACCTAGGACAAGTTAAATGACGCCTGAACTGAAAAAACAAGCGCTCTCACTCCTACGACAAGCGCTCAACAATCCAACATCTGACTTTCGGGATGGTCAATGGGAAGCCATTGCAGCCCTCATCGATCAGCGATCGCGACTACTCATTCGCAGCGCTCAAGTCATTGAACCCCGTAAGCAGGTACCAACAAATGCCTTGTTGGCTAATGGTTTGAAAGGGAAAATTGCAGATAATCTTCGAGCTGAGGAGGGTAGGGCTTTATCTCTGTGGGGTGATGCTGGTTGGGGAGAAATGGTCAAAGAAGGCAAATATCGAGATAATAGGTTTGATGATGCCTTGGTGCAAGGGGCTGTTGAAATGATTCAACAGTGGCAACTCAAACTTCCTACATGGGTAACTTGTGTTCCTTCCCTAAATCGTCCAGATCTAGTGCCAGACTAAACGGTACCGCAGCCTCTAACACTAAGTGAGTACAATGACTTAACTAGCTGGCTGAAGGAAAACCATTTGCGTCCAGCCGATCTACTGACATCCTCTGGAAAAGACCGTCTGCAGGAAATAGCAGGGGGTTAAGTTAAACTCTCAGCGCCTCATCGCTCTATTAGAACGGGGTGTCATGTTGGGTTTAGCTACCTAAGGATGCAAAGACTCTGGCAGGATGTTTGAATGTACGACCAAGGCAGATGCAGGACTGGTTAAAAAGAGCTGTTACTGAAAGTAAGGTGAGAAAAACTAAGAATTGCTATGTTGTGAATCAAGAAGTCTCGCTGCTATCTCTACTGTCTCAAGTGAATGAGCTGATGCAAGGGTAGCGATCGCTCTCGCGTCAAGGTTGAGCGATCGCGAAATGATAGCTGTGTTGCTTGTTTGATGAGTTCTTGCAAAAATACACCTTTTAGGGCATCATGTTACGCGATCTCACCATCCAAAACTATCGATCCTTCAAAGAATTCCAAATTGACGGCTTAGCGCGTGTCAATCTTATTGTTGGCGTGAACAACAGTGGCAAAACTAGCTTACTGGAAGCTGTCTACTTACTAGTTAATCCAGGCAAACTTCAGTATTTACTCGCTCTGCTGAATAGCCGTGGCGAAATTGCTATAGAGCGGTCTACACCTTCGCCTTCACCGTCACCAGGTGAGTCATTTCTACCTAGAAGAGAAGTGCGCCCTAGTTTTATGCACATTTTCTATGGCCATAAACTCAGAGCTGATCGTGCTATTAATATCCAATCTCAAAAAGAGGAACTATTGTCATTTCAAATCCAGCCACACGCTAT
>CAXUIV010000178.1:0-6341 GCA_964250875.1 uncultured bacterium | reverse complement strand
TAGCTGTATTATGGGATGGTATTACATTAACTTTTAAAGAAGAAAGGGTGGTAGCAGCGTTACAAATTTTAGAGCCAGATGTGGAACGTATTAGTTTCACCAGCCGCCAAACTTCTAATAGTGGAATTCTACTCAAACTTCACAAACAGCCTAATCCAGTTCCTTTGGGGAGTATGGGCGACGGAATGCGTCGGATTCTTACTCTAGTAATGGCATCTGTGACGGTAGAAAATGGTTTCTTACTAGTAGATGAGATTGACACAGGGTTTCACTACCAGACGCAAGCTGATATGTGGCGCTTAGTCTTAGAAGTAGCCCAACAGTTAAATATTCAAATCTTCGCCACTACCCACAGTTGGGACTGCGTATGTGCTTTTCAGGAGGCATTGGCTCAATCAAAAGATAGTTCAATTGGAAAATTGTTTCGCTTAAGTGTGCGCGGCGAGAACATATGTGCTATTGAATACTCATCTGAGGAATTGTCCATTGCTGTGCGTCAAGGTATCGAGGTGCGTTGATGCTAAAAGCACGAAAATCTCCTCAACCAAAACCTCAGCAGTTATTAGTTGAAGGAAAGAATGACCAGCATGTCATCTGGGCTTTGTGCAAGCAACATCAACTACCAGAAACATTCTCTGTAGAAGTGCCGGTAGAAGAGGACGGACAGGGAATTGAAGTCCTCTTGAATGGATTGCCGCTGAGATTGAGGGAGGAGAACTTGAGTACATTGGGAGTTGTCGTTGACGCTGACCGTGACTTGCTTGGGAGATGGGAGGCGGTACGATATCGGCTAAAGTTTAGTGGATACGAAGACATTCCCAAAACACCGCCAATGGAAGGCTGGATTTGTGCATCTCCAAAACTACCACGGGTAGGCGTGTGGCTGATGCCCAACAACCAACTCCCTGGTGTATTAGAGGACTTCGTCGTTCAGCTCATGTCGCCAGATGATGCATTGCGCCCGAAAGCAGAAGCAATTTTGCAGGAGATCGAACAGGCGAACCTAAACTGCTATACGTTAGTTCACCGCCCCAAAGCCTTAATTCACACTTGGCTGGCTTGGCAAGAAACACCAGGAATGCCGATGGGACAAGCAATTACAGCGCAGGTACTGCGTTATGACTCACCGATTGCGCTCATCTTTGTAGAGTGGTTGCGGCGTCTATTTAATTCACTTGCTACCACGAGATGAAGCACGATTCAGATAATGAGATCGCCCTCTTACCTAAATTCGAGAGTGCTTTTTGCAGTCCAGGTTGTACTGTGAAGTGAGGACAGGTACAAGTAGTGGAATGAGCTTAAAGCTGGAAAAAGTTGTGCCTTGGGGACGCTCCCTACAAGAATACTGTAGGATGTTTGACCTGACTGCTGACGCTCTGAAGTTGGCAATCCTTGACTGTGGCGGTGGACCTTCGAGCTTCAACGCTGAAATGACTCGTCAAGGGTACAGCGTCATCTCCTGCGATCCCATTTACCAATTCAGCACCAGTGAGATTGAACGGCGCATTCAAGAGACTTATCCAGTAGTGATGGCGGCGGCTGAGGCTAATAAGGAGAGGATCGTCTGGAAAGACATTGGGTCTATAGAGCAACTTGGAACGGTGAGGATGGCAGCCATGCACAGGTTTCTCGAAGACTTCCCGTTGGGAGTTGGGGCAGGGCGCTATCTAACAGATGAGTTGCCGACTCTTTCCTTCAGTTCAGGGGAGTTTGACCTAGCCTTGTGTTCTCATCTATTATTCACTTACTCAGACCAACTCTCATTGAGCTTTCACTTAGCCTCGATTCTGGAAATGTGTCGAGTCGCCCAAGAAGTACGAGTCTTCCCGGTATTGGTCAACTTCACTGGCGAAATCTCTCCGTTTCTTCAACCCGTTATGAGCCACCTAGCAGCGCAGGGATGCCGGGTGGAGCTAAAGCAAGTGCCCTATGAATTCCAACGCAACGGCAACCAGCTCTTACAGATATATCCTGCTCGTCTTCGCAGCGATCGCTCTTTCTAACCAATACAAATGAAAGTGTACCTTGATTCGTAATGTCTAAGAAAACTCACGGTGTTGTTGCTGCTGGACATCAGAAAACTGCCGAAGCCGGAATTGAAATGCTCCGCTTGGGTGGAAATGCCTTTGATGCAGCAGCAGCAGCAATCTTAGCCTCCTTTGTTGCTGAATCTGGACTGACATCTGCCGGTGGTAGTGGTTTCCTCTTAGCCCATACTCAGGATAATCAAAACATCCTGTTTGACTTCTTCTCACAAACGCCGCGTCACAAGAGAAGCCCGAACGAGCTCAATTTTTATCCAGTCCAAATCGATTATGGTAGTGCGATTCAAGAGTTTCATATTGGACTTGGCTCCATGGCTGTGCCAGGAAACATCAGGGGAGTCTTTCATGTTCACCAAAAATTAGGTAGATTGCCCTTTAAGGTTGTGGCTGAACCGGCAATCCACTACGCGAAGAACGGTGTGGCGATAAATGAGTTTCAACTTTTCTGCTTAACAATACTTAGAGCAATCATGACTTCCTCTACGGAAGCCCGCAAAGTTTATGCACCGAATGAAGAATTGCCCCAATTAGGACAAACAATATTCATGCATGATTTTGCTGACACTCTAATCCAATTAGCTAAAAATGGACCTAGAGAATTTTATGAGGGAGAGATTGCTCAGCGGTTAGTTAAAGATTGCCAAAATTATGGTGGTCAATTAACATTAGAAGATCTCAAAAACTATCGAGTAATTGAAAGAGAGCCGTTAGTTATCAACTACCGTGATAATACATTTTTGACTAATCCTCCCCCAAGTTCTGGAGGTATACTTATTGCTTTTGCCCTAGAACTGCTTTCAGCGTCTAACTTGTCTAATATTGGTTTTGGCACCTCTCGTCATTTGCAGATATTGGCTCATATCATGCGTTTAACCAACAAGGCGAGAAAGCAAGGCTATAACGCTTATACACATGAGGAAAATGTTGTTCAGAAATTTCTAGCTACTGACTTTGTTGAGAGTTACGGACAAAAGCTGAATAAAATTGTGAATAAATGGGGTAGCACAACTCACATCAGCGCAATCGATAGCGAAGGCAACGCGGCTAGCGTGACTACGACTCACGGTGAGGGGTCTTCATACATGATTCCAGGAACAGGGATCATGGTTAATAATATGTTGGGAGAGGCAGACTTAAATCCCCATGGATTTCATCATTGGTTAGAGAATATCCGAATTTCATCAATGATGGCACCGACAATGATATTGAAAAACGATCAGCCAGAAATTGTTCTTGGTTCTGGTGGATCTAACAGGATTAGAACAGCAATTCTACAGGTCATCTCCAACATTCTTGATTTTAAGATGGATGTTGACTCAGCGGTGAATAGTCCCCGCGTTCATTGGGAGAACAACCTCTTTAATATTGAACCAGGATTCAGTGAAGCGGAAGTTCAAAAGATATTACTTCCTTCTACTAACCAACTCGTGCTATGGAAGCAGAAGAACATGTTCTTTGGTGGTGTGCATACAGTCATGAATTTGGAAGGAGTAATCGAAGGTGCTGGCGATCAGCGTAGAGGTGGAGTCAGCGCTATCTCCTAACGGGGCACGTTTAAAAAGTCGTTGTAAGTAGGCGATCGCACTGTTGCTAACCTTCACGATCTCTCCAGACATTTAGAAAACAGCGCTACTCTACTGGGGATGTTGAGTGGGGAAGGGGTTCTCCTTGCACAATTAGAACCGAGCAAGGAGCGTGATGAATGACATGATTGCTCACACTACCGAGAAAAATCTCTTGTAAACCCGTCAGTCCCCTGCGCCCGATCACAATTAAATCTGCTCCCCAATCGCGGGCTAAATCGCAAATATGAGAGCCGGGATTACCTACCTCTTGATCGCTTTCTGCGGCGACTCCCTGCTCTGCTGCTTTCTGACAATAAGTTTGCAGCCATTCTTGGTCTTGCTCAATCTCATTCTGGAACTGTTCTTGCTGAAACTGGATCATCTGTAAATCTCCTACTCCTAATGAGGAGAAACCCGCTCCTGCACCTGAATACAAACCAGTTCCAGCGATAGAATCGGTCACTAGGGGCGTAGCATAGCCTACACCCTCTCCTCTGGCACAGTGAAGCACCATGAGCTTAGCTCCATCTTTTTTAGCCAACTCAAGCGCTTGCTCAAATACTTCTGGCGTTACTGGTGGTCTGTCTATAGCAACCAAGATTTTCCTGTAGCTCATATCTACTCCATTTGTGCAAACAACTTGTAACTCCTATTCGTAATCAAAAGCAATTACGAACTATGTCACCCATGCACCATGGAAACCGTAGGGTACACGTTGAGGAATGAGTACCCGTGCTACTGGAGCGGCACTCATATCCTGTGCGTCAACTATAACTAATTCAGACTGCTCCTCAGCAGTATCATAGACAAAGGTCATCAGCCAACCATCATCCTCAGCGACAGCACCAGGACGGGGTACAAATACTCCTTCACCGCCAAAGCGTCCCCGACCAAACTTGTGGGTTTCAGAAAGTCCAGCAAGCAAGTCGTACTTGATGAAGCCATCAAATCGCGGTGGCTCACCCTTTTGGCTAGAGGCGAGGCGAGCTGTGTAGCCGTAACGTGTTTGTCGCCCGGTCAAATTCTCGTTTATCCGAGGGAAGTCTGAAGATGCATCGTCTAGAGCCTCCTCTTTAACTCCACCTGTAGCAAGATTAAACCGCCAACGGTGCAGGCGAGAAGCTTCGTCTCCGCGATCGCCCGTTTTGCTTTCTTTATGATGTTCTAGTGTTTCAGAGGGACTGAGGACGTTAGTGGAATTCATCCGGCAGGCAACCAGTACGACTTCATCACCCTCCTCATAGGCATTGAGGGTATGGAAGACATAGCAGGGAGGTGCCTCAAACCAGCGAATGGTGCTGTTGTCTCCGTGGCGGGGTAAGATACCAAAGCGACTGGGGCGATCGCGTTCAAATCCAAAAGCTGGTTTGCCAAGCCGCATCCGTTCTGGACGGAAGGTCAGCGGTAAATCCATGAATATTGTGTGGCGATCGGTGATAGCGAAATCATGCATCATCACGCCGACTTCAAGGTCAATCGGCACAGTGCTGACAAGCTCACCCGTTGCCGAAACTAGACTATATTTTAGATACGGTGGGGCACCAAGCGAGTAGCCAAAGAACATCATTTCGCCAGTGGTAGCGTCCACTTTGGGATGGGCAGTGAAGGCAGAGGCTAGCTTACCGTTGTATGTGTAGGGACCAACCGTTTCCAAACCGGGAACCCTGACTTCGTGTGGTTCGCCGCCTTCCCACAGCGCCAGCAACCGCCCATCGTGCCATACGAGTGCTGTATTAGCCGTGTTCTTAAAAGGACCATGGGGATTATTCATCTGCGGCGGTTCCATGATCCCACTCCAGATGGCGCGGCCCTCACTCCGCTCAGCTTTAAATCCCCTTGTCCTGATATAACGGTTGTGATATTGGGCTTTGCCGTTGTGAAATCGCACGCCGTGCAGCATCCCGTCACCATCAAACCAGTGGTAGCGGCCTTGTGGCGGGAATTGTGGATTGGGACCATTCCGCACAAATGTACCAACTAAGTCACTAGGGATTTCACCAATCACAGTCAGGTTATCAGCTGAGATTTCCTCGTGTACTGGGGCGAAGTTCCCAGCTAAGTATGGTTCTACGAGTGTTGTTACCATCGGTGCCTTTTCTGCCAGCGTTATATCTAGAAGCTAACTATGTTTTAGCAAATATCTGAGGGTTGCTTTGGAGCCTGAGCCTGTGACACCCTATTTAAAATTGGCTCAGTTGATAAATCTTTTCCTATCAATATGAGGTTCAATTAAATAACTGCTGAATGAGCAGCAGCTCAGTTGCACATCATCGACGCTACTTAACAGATACTTCAGACGTGACAAAATCAGGCATTGTTTCAGCCATCTACATCTACCCAGTCAAATCGTGTCGTGGCATCTCCGTCACCTCTGCCCATCTAGATACCTGGGGACTGGAATACGATCGCCACTGGATGGTGATCAATGCGGATGGTCGCTTCCTGACACAGCGCCAGTTGCCCAGCTTGGCACTGGTTGAAACAGCCTTAGAGTCTGAGTTTCTGCGATTAAGCGCTCCTAGTATGCCTGACCTGCGCTTGCCTCTGTCTGGCATCCTGGGCGAGGAGGTCGATGTTGTTGTCTGGCGCGATCGCTGCCGCGCCCTTGACCAAGGAAGCAATGCAGCAGAGTGGTTCAGCACCCACTTAGGCAAAACCTGTCGTTTAGTAAAGATAGGAGAGAAATTCAGCCGCCCTGTTGACCCAGACTACGCCCCTCAAGCAGCACAGG
>CAXUIV010000177.1:0-8326 GCA_964250875.1 uncultured bacterium | reverse complement strand
GCACTAAGACTCCAGCCTCCAGCCCTGGTTGGGAAAAGAGGTGCCTTTCCTCTCGGTGTCACCGGCATAGCCAGACCAGAGGTTGGTATTGAGTATTGAGCCAAAGTAAGGGTGTAAGCAGGTATTTTTCCCGTCTTTCCAGTACTCACCGGCGCTGAATGCTGTAGCAGTAAAGATGTTTGTTCTTGTTCTACGTAAGATTGAGCCAAGGTAAAAGAGTGAGGAGTCCTCCCCTGTTCCCCCTGCTCCCCATTAGCAAAATTTCGCTTGTGAACTAGACAATCATCTGCTGCATGCACTTGGCCTACTGGTGCTTTAAGCGTCTGATTCAAGCATTTCATGGATTGACTTAGTGGTTTAACCGGCACTGTAGCTGCCAAACTGCCGTTAACCCAAAATCCCGATAGGGTTCCGGCTAAGATTGAACCGATAGATAGCAGAGGGTTCGAGCCGTTAAACCATAGGTGTATAGATATAGTTGTGCCGCTGGGAGCGTTATTCTGACTCATTTTTAATCAAACAATTTTAGAATGCTAATAAAAGAAACAGATCTCATCTCAATTTGTGTAAATCTTTTGAAGATTAGATTAAATCGGCTATACGTATCTATTTGAAGCCCTACTTAGGATTTACACAGGTATATCAGTTCATCAGGAAAAAATTAAAGCTGAACTGAAAATCGCTTAAAAATTGTGAGTTCTATTCAAAACTTCGACGATTCAGCTATTCCCAAGCTAGCCATGCAAGTTTCTACCTTGGTTTAGGGACCTAAGGCATGGGAAAAACCTGTAGAGACGCTATATGCAGCGTTTCTATGTAGAATTCTCGTTTGTAACTAGAATAGGATTGCTATATAGCGTCCAAACTACACTTAGTAAGAGACTGTTTAAGGAAAGTTGATCTTAATTAACTGTAGGTGTTAAGAAGAAACAGTTAGTATGCAAGCCTGGTAGCACAACTTTCAATGTAGAGAACACCTAGTTGGATGTAATAACCTGATCATATTTCTAGCATGAGTTTATGAATAACTCATAAATAATCCTACGGCTGTGTGTAAAGATGATGTGAAGTTTATGGCTGAAGGCTCGCCGAGTAACAAGTCGGCAGACATTTACAGCAGAACATAAACATTTGACAAACATTTTACTTGAATCATTAAAGATCGGGTGAATCCTTCGTTTGCAAGCGCAGTTATTCTAGTTATTTCTCACCAATTGAGAAGATGAGTGTTTAAAATGTTTATAGTTTTGCATCTATTCTATTTACTTTATTGCTAAGTTGAATTTAACCAAAAATGATAAGCAAAACTTCTTATCCTTTCAAGGCTGTCATCTTAATCTCACTGCTGATTTTGGTTGGATGCTCCCAGCAGTTCCTATCTTCTGGGCAATCACCTACAGAGAAGTTAGAAATTAGCATAGCGGCAGACCATCCAGGCGTCTACAAGCTTGCAGGGAATTCTAATCTGCCAAACCAAAGTCGTATTGTAGTGGCAGCTGTCCGCTATCTGCGGCCTACTAATCAGCCGTCTTTGATCAATCCAAATCTCACCTATTCAATTCTGGATTACCAAGATGCCGTGGTAACTGGAGGTAAATGGCAGACTACCCTAAACCTATGGCAGATTGCGCCAGATGGTCAATTTCGAGAGGCGTGGCAGTTAAAGGAACAAGCTGAACTGGGACTCTCGGTTGCTCCCCTCACAGAAATTGCCTTTGTAGCCACCCTTGCTCCTGCTGGTCAATTACCGGAGCTAGCAAAGCAACTGGAGCAGCAGGTGATGGCTCTATCAAACAGCTTTATCAAATACACAGCCGATGGGCAGCGGTATGCTCAAGTGAGTCAAATTATACCTGTTGCCCTCCCAACTGGTAGAACGACTCCACCCCAACAGCGACCAGAAGACTTCAATTATGGTTGGGGCGATCGCTATGTCATTAGGCCAGAATCACCCAGTCCGATTCAATTAGAATCACCCAGCGAACATCGAACCAATGCTCCACTCTCACCTGCTGAGTTCCTGCATTAGGATTCGCTCGTCTGGTCGGGCATAATGGCACGATTTAGGTTTGCCTCCCATAAATCCACCTGACTCAAATCTGTACCTCGCAGAATCGCTCCAGTTAAATCTGCCTGCTGTAAGTTAGCGCCAGCCAAATTGACTTGGCTCATATCTGTACCAGATAGATTTGCTCCACCCAAGTTGGCATCGTTGAAGTTGACTCCAGACAAGTTGGCATCACTCAGGTTGACTCCCCACAAGTCTGCCCCACTCAAGTTGACTCCACTCAGGTTGACTCCACTCAGGTCTAAACCTTGAAGTGAAACTCCTGGCGCAATCAAGAAAGCTCCTGCCGCAACGGGGTCGAAATTCTCTGGAAACACAGTCGCCTCGTTATAGAGCGCTGCCTGCAAGTTGGCCTCTCTTAGATTAGCAAAGCGGAGATTGGCCCCTAACAAATTTACCTTTCTAAGGTCTGCGCCACTGAGGTTAACCCGACTCAAATCTAGATCTTGAAGTGACACCCAAGGCGCAACTAGGTAAGCTCCTGCCTGTGCTGGATCAAAATCCTCCGGAAACACAGTTGCCTCATTATAGATTGCTCCCTGAAAGTTTGCCGCGCTCAAATTAGCACGGAGATTGGTGCCGAACAAGCTAACCTGTCTTAGATCGGCATCGCTAAGATTTGCCTCACTCAAGTCGGCTTCCCAAAGGTCGGCTCGACTCAGGTCGGCTCGACTCAGGTCGGCTCGACTCAAATTAGCCTGCCACAAGTCTGCCTCACACAAATCAGCTCGACTGAGATTGGCTTGGCCCAAATCGGCTCCAAACAGGCTCGCATTTCTTAAGACTGCTCCAGTCAAATCTGCTCCCTTTAAATCCGCTCCATCTAGGTCTAACCTACTGAAATTCGCCTCACGCAGGCAGACACGAGGAGCAATTTTGTAAGCTCCGGCTCTAACAAGATCAAAATCTGGAGGAAACACAGTTGCTTCGTTGTAGACTGCTCCTTGCAGGTTAGCCTCTAAAAATGTTGCTGTTTGTAGGTCTGCCCAGCAGAGATTTGCACTTCTTAAGTCTGCTGCGGTCAAGTCTGCCTGACTTAAGTCAGCCCTGCTGAGATTCGCTCTGCTGAGATTCGCTCCCCTCAAATTAGCCTGCTTCAGGTTCGTCTGCCACAAGTCGGCTGCACTCAGATTAGCGCCACTCAAATCGACATCGTTTAGGTCCGTCGCACTCAGATTTGCCGACTGGAGCAGAACGCCAGGAGCGATTAAGTGCGCTTTGGCCTCGATCGGGTCGAAGTCTAGCGGTAACTGAGTTGCTCTATTGTAAATAGCATCTTGAAGTTTTGCTTCAGATAGAACTGCCTTGGACAAAGTTGCTGCGATTAGGTTAGCACCAGTCAGGTTAGCGCCAGTCAGGTTAGCCGTACTCAAGTTGGCATTCCGTAAATTTGCGCCAGTCAGGTTAGTCCCAGAGAGGTCGGCTACCCTCAGATTTGCACCGCTTAGATCCACCCCTTGGAGGCTGCGATCGCTTAGAACCCCGCTCAACTCTATTTCCCTAAAGTCTCTTTCACCTGCTGCATATCGCTTCACTAATGCATCAGCATCCATAACCTGCTATCTGCTCTGCGGCAATTTGTAATCATTTGATACTTCGTGATCAGATCATAACGAGAGTTGATTGCCTGAAATAATATTACAATTAATACTACTTTTTTGTTCTTTGCAGGTAGATCCATATCAGATCTGTTAACTGCAAATTACAAATTATGAGTGACTGGGATGGCCTCAGGCATTAAATCCCAGATTGCATAGCTTTTTGAAGTCTTGGTAACGATCATTTTATCAGCAAGTTGACCTAGCTTAGCCATGACTTCTAAAGCATCCTCTCTAGTTTTTTCGGCTTTGAACAGACTGTAGTGTTGATTTTCAACAGTAATTGCCAATAAACTTTGCTGGTGACCAGGTACCTGAATACGACAAGTTTGGTAGCTTTCAGATAATTCTGAAATTTTACCGGATTCTAAATTAAGATACTGAAGGCGCTGAGATGATCGAGATAATCCTGACTGGACTGAGGCGTTGGCTGAACCGTCTGTGCTTAATGTTACACCACGCATTGACTCGGATATTGGCAGATGTTCAACTTGTTGAACGGTGTCGAATGCCTGTACAAGAGCTGCAAAGTCCAAAGAATCATCCGCGTTGATTGCTGTGGCACCCCAAGATTGACTCTTGACATTATCCTCGGTGTAAATGCCGCCTACAGCATCTTGCTCAAACATCGGTGTCGTAGTTGCCTCTAGCTGTACTTTCTTGGTACTAAAGCTTGGTCGATTTGACAAAGGCGCTTCTGGTTGGGGCGAGTTGCGGCTATGCTTTCTTCTCATCTCAACGCTGGCAATACCTGCCGCTACACTGGCTACAATGGCAAATCCAACATAGGATATGGCTTTATCATTATGCTCGCCGTCAAACATCGGCTGAATCTCCCCTTTAAAAAAGGGTGGTAGCTCAATGTCTAATGGTTCGGATTTAAGCAGTGCAAACGGTAGTGTTAGGGCTGAAAAAGTAAGGCTTGAAACAAAGACAGCTGGTACTACAACTGTTTTCAAGGGTGAATCATCCATATTCGTCCGCTCGTTTGTAGTGAATTTAAAATATGGCTGTAGAGCCGCAGAGCGGTAGATATCCCTGAAAATTGGAAAATAACTCTTTATTTATGCTATTTACCGTCATTGTAATTATTTTCCAACCGCTAAGCAAGAATGGTAAAGCGAGCGCTACAAAGCTGACAAGTAGAATCAGTCTTACTTAACGGACATTGAGCGATGTTCCTTCCTTTTTTTGCTCATTGCTTCCCACCGTCGCCTCAACTGACTCACATTAGGAGAATAACCACCATAGCGCCAATGTACGTAAGCTTGACATATTTCATCAATTATCTCAGCCGTTTCTGGCGAGTGATGCTGGCGCGAAACTGTAGCGTATTCTAGCGGCGTCTGGGCTGGATGCTTGCGGAAACCTGTCTGGGATAAATGACTCAGCATCTGCTGATAAAGGCTTTCCATCGGAGGTAGCTTGGCGAAATAGCGCGACCTCAACCATAATCGCGACTGATTCCAACCGAGCCAGCCAAGAAAGCTCAAGCCAGTTGCCACAATTAGCCCCGTTAATACCCCAGCCCAGCCTTGGGAAAATAAAGCTAAAAACGAGGCGATCGCTCCCGTCACCCAACCGAACAACGTACCAAACACAGTGTTTAACAGGCTTGTAACTGGCGAGGGTAGCCAACCAGCAACCCATTTCCAGAACTGGCGCAGCACACTAAAGGTCTGCAAAGCCTCAATCGAGGGTGGGATGATTTCGTGGCCAGGAATCGGGTCAAAAGTAAACCAGCCATATTTGGCGAAATACACTTCTGTAAGGGCGTAAGCATCGGTATTGCGGACGACATACAAACCAGTAAAAGGATTGAACTCGCCCGGAGCAAACCCCGCCACAAGTCGGGCTGGGATGCCAATGGAGCGCAACATCACGGTGAGGGCAGTGGAAAAGTGGTCGGGATAGCCACCTTTGTACTTAAACAGGAACGCCTCAACCAAGTCTTCATCGGCACCTAAATAGGGTAAACCAAATGGATCTGTCGGAACAGTGTAGTGCTGCTTCAGGTATTGAGCCAGATAGAGAGTTTGCTCGTAAGGCGATTCCAGCCGGTTGGGCGATGTTGCCAGGATTTCTTGAGTGCGTTGCCTAATCCTAGTAATAGGAGGAAATTGTAGATAGTAACGCTGAATTTTCTTCGGATAATCGGTTGATGCGAGTCGCAAGAGAGTGCGATCGCGGTAGGGAACTTCAGAGATAACTGTATAGGTAAGGTCTTCTGCTAACCCCACAGGGGAGCGCAAACCTCCTTCCGGATCGACAGCGATCTCTGGTGCCGGAAAGTAGATTTCTTTGGGATACGCCAAGGCTGGAACCAAGTTCGGTAGCTCGGACACGACTGTGTAGGTCTGAATAATCTCCTTGGTGCGGCCAGCGATCGGCGGCGGCGGCAGGAAAATCTGGTAAGACCAGCTCGGTCGATTGATTGTTTGAACCTGATCGTTGCGCGAGATTTCCCATCCCTTGCCGGTGTAGTGGTCAAAGGCCAATACGCGCCAGAATCCCTCCGACTGCGATCTCACCCGCATCACCACTTTGGGCTTCATCTCCCCCCGGAGATTCTGGTCAATCTGAGTGTTAAACCCGTAGTAGAACGTGTTATCCACCTTACTTCCAGCTTGTCCTTTGCCGCTGCTGGTACCGCCTCTGCCATTGCTCCCTTGATGGACATACCCTGGATTAATAATGCTGCGCCCATCAAAACTACCTTTGACCTTGATAGGAGAACTCACTGGAAATGTTCGCAGTTGATAGCCCGGAAACCGAGGCAGGAGAGCAAAAATGGCTAGCCCTAGCCCAACAACAACGAGAAAGAAAATGCCCAGACGTTGGGGGGATATGAGTGCGGAGTGCGGAGTGCGAAGTGCGGAGTTCTTTTTGGTTTGGGGTCTGGATAACCCCAGACGGGAGCGGTAGTCTAGAATTAGAACTGGCAGAGTAATCGCTAAAAATAGCAGTAAGACTGGTGCAAAAGCTAACGTCTGGCTCAGGGTAGCAGCAACACCTAGTAGAATGAGTCCAATGACCGTTGAATAGCCCAAATCCTTGCGGCGGGGCAAATCAAAGCTGTGGAGTACCTGAAGTTGAATTAATAACTCTGATAGGACCAGACGTGTATCATTTAACTCTCCCACCAATCTCCCAAAGAACCAGCCTAGTGACAGCAGCATCCCGATGGCGATGCAGAACTTGACTGGAATGTTGCGATCGCGGCGGCGGTACCAACTCCAAGTCGCACCGATCAGACTGAGTGGCACAGCCCATAAACTGAGTTGAGTTTCAGCGGCAACATCCGTTGCCACAATCCCCACTACAACTAGTGACTGCACCAATAACCTCAGCAGGATCGAGTCTTCTACTTCCGCCGACGGTACCGCTGCCAGCTGCCGTCGCCACTGATTCCAAGGTAGATGCAACGAAGGCATTTTGGACAGGTCAAACATGTTTTTAATTGGAGCTAGAGCTAAAAGCCAGGAGTCAAGAAGATTTTTAAAATGACTAAAGTTGAGGCAGAATCTTTTTCATTCTGACCCAAAAACGATAAAGTATCGGTCTTCATTTTCGACTTCTAACTTCTAGCTCAAAAGGTAGATAGCTCCCTCAGCTCCTCATGCCTAATCCTTACACTGTAGAACAAATTGTAAAAGTTAGGGACTCTTGGTCTAAGTGGGGAAACTGAACTTCGAGGGAGTAATTCTGGTCTAGATGCGGTTGCGACAATTCCACAGTTAAGGAGCCTGCTTGAGGACGCTCAGCTACGGCTTGAGCGCTGTCATTCTGAAGCTTTAGACTGCCGCCGCAGGGAAGTTGGGCTTGCACTCTCAGTCGGGGACCACCCACTAGATAGCATTCAGTCTTAAAGCTTAGCATACCAGCCGCTGTCAGCCACTGCCGTTCTGCCACTGATTGAGTAGGTGATACGACTATAGTAAGAGCGTCAAGTAGCTGCTGCGCTGTCAGCAAAGACAGCACCATCTGTTGCGACGGCTGTAGAGCAAAGTAATCACTATCTAAGTTCATCATCGACTCAGGAGCAACTGCGCTACCAGATCGACTAGGAGACATCAGCACCACTCCAGCTAAGTGGTTCAGTGCTTGAGACTCACCAGGAAATAAATCCTCTACAGCCTGGACTAGTTTTGCTCCCAACTGCAACGAGGTCATTCGCCCTAGCGCCTGACACTGGTTTAACAGTCGCCTGAACACAGTGTCAGGCATGGGGAGCGGTGGACGCAGATTTTGTAGCTGCGCTGCCCACACTGGGCCAAGGAGTGGTCTAAAGGATGTGGCATCAACACGCTCAGGATAGTCAAACGCCTCTGTTTCCCAGGGGAATCGTGGCGGGTGTTGTTGAATTTCAATCTGTAGCCGACGCTTAAGGACGGCATGGAAACGGTCTTGCACAGCAGGAATTTCTCCCAGTTCAAAGGGTTGGGGTGAGAAGCCTGACCCTTCAGCGCCGCCTTGAATAGCGACGTCGGCGAGTGGGTCTTCTACCCCATCGGTGTGGGTACACTCGCCATTCTTGGGCGCTGCGCTTGAGGCAGGATCTTGTAGCAGCCAGCCAATTAGTTGGCGCTGGAAGGCTTCTGAGTCATTATTCATGGGTAGATGCACTTGTTCCGGACACGAGCGAATTACGAATTTCCCA
>CAXUIV010000176.1:0-8326 GCA_964250875.1 uncultured bacterium | reverse complement strand
TGCAAAGCGGGAGAAGCCTTGCTCAAAGCTAATCGGACGCAGTTGGTCGGGTTGCCGACCGTCCGGACGCTGCCAAGACATTATATTTGCCTCGAAATACTCAATTAGAATACAGCAGTGGAGGCGTTAACGCGCAGAGATTAGGGCAGGGGGCATGGGGCATAGGGCGCGGGGCATAGGGCATGCTCTACTGTCCGCACAAAAACCTTGACGTGGGTGTGCATCTAGTGTTTGATTGAGGGGCGAACCTAAAAAAGACGCTACATATCGGTTGAGCTACTTCGTAGCAGTAAATTTCTTTTCAGTTAAATGGTAGATCTATGGTTTCCCAGCTAGAAACCCCAAGCCTCGATTCTCCTTGTAACCCACCCTATCCAGTAAAGGGGCTGGTTCAAGTGTTCACCTGTTCCCAGCGCAGCTTCTTTACGAGTGTGATGGCCCAAGCCCTAAGAATCGCCGGTCAGGGAACCTCGGTTTTGGTGGTTCAGTTTTTAAAAGGAGGCATTGGCCAAGGCTATAATCATCCCGTCCAGTTAGGGCAGCTAGACTGGATTCGCTGTGACTTACCCCGCTGCATTGACGCTCCACACCTAGACGAGCGGGAAACACAATCTCTACTTCAGCTATGGCAACATACTCAAGCCTGCGTGTTTGAGGGCAAGTACTCCCTTGTCGTTCTAGACGAATTGAGCTTGGCAATTAACTTTGGCTTAATTCCACAAGATAAAGTGCTAACTCTCCTCCAAAACCGTCCCAGTCACATAGATATTATTTTGACTGGGCCAGAAATGCCGCCAGCCATTTTGGAAGTAGCAGATCAGATTACAGAAATTCGCCGCAGCCACCGTCCCTAAGTAAATGTTCCAAACACTCTGCGCTCTCTGCGCCTCGGCGGTTCGTCTAAAAAAAACTAGCTACTATACTCCTCATCACTCGGCTTTAAAGTCCTCACAACCTCACGAGGAACAGAGGTTAAATTTGTTAGAGAAAAAGCTGCTCTTTCCGCTATCTCTTCAGGAACTTTTATCTGTCTCAGCCGAATCAAGCCTTCCTGCACGAAAGAATCCCTAATACGAAGGCTCTCTCCACTGCTGAAGGAGGTTTCATAAGTAACCTCATCAATTCCAGCCGAGATAATCAACTTCAAGCAAGAAAGACAAGGCTCTAAGGTAACGTAAATCTGGGCACCATCTGTCTCCACACCATGCTTCGCCGCTTGGGCGATCGCATTAGCCTCAGCGTGGACTGCGCGGGACGGCAGAGTTTTGCTAGCATCACAACTACTCAAGCCATCGTAGCAATATCCCTGAGCAGTACAGTGGGCTGACCTGGATGGGGGTCCGTTATAGCCAGTTGCCACTACCTGCTTGTGCTTCACAATAACTGCGCCAACTGGGAACGCAAGGCATGTAGATCGAGTCGCCGCTAGCTTAGCCAACATTAGGAAATACTCATCCCATGTTGGCCTTTGTTGTTCGTAAATCATCTATCTTGGATATACTGCGAACCCGTTCTAAGACACTCTACTGCCTTCTGTAACTCAATTCCCAAATATCCGATGTGGTCTGGCTGTATTGCTGAAGAACTGCAACAGATCCGACGTACTAGCCCCAGCGCGTCTTTGCCACGATACTGCTTAACTGCCTCACCGCTGCCAGACGTTGTTTGGGTGACAGTTATTTCTTCACCATCAGCTTCAATCAAGAAATTACCGGAGGGATCGTCATAGGTTCTTTGATTGCAAATCTTGAGATACTGATTATTAATCAACCTATCCGCATTCTCCCAGCAATCATCATAAATATGGGCACTTTGGCTAATTGTGATTAATGGACCCATGCCTAAGTCGTGTTGAGAACGACTGGCAATTGAATCTCTAATATTTGCCTGTAAAGCCCTTAGACCGATGGCATTAGCAGGCCAAGCAGAGAACATATCATTACTGCGAAACACGGCTGTCAGAGACAGTTGATTGTCCATCACTCTTAACCAAATGTGGTTCAAGCACGGACTACCTCCTGTGTCGTGATCTTGAACATCCCACAAAGACATCACACCACTAGCTGCATCAATTTCACCTATAAGTTTTTGGATGACCTGCTCAATTTGATCTCGACCAAACCAAGACCGCAGACGTTGACCATACGTGTACTTCACCCCTTCTCGGTGAGGAGCATCGTCTAGAATTTGCGAAATATATTCGTTAATGAACGGGCGATCGCAGGGTAAATAATTTGGTTCGGGAAAGTAGAAATTTTGCGGTTCATCGGTGACAACTGCCATCAAATCAATCAATTCTTGCCAACAGCCATCATAGCCCGTTGGCCGAATGGTCCCGGTTGCCTTGATGCGATGAATGATCTTTACCCAAGTTTCTGCAATTGTTCTACCTTCAATTCGATGCCCATAAGTAGGACCAGGTAAAACCGTTGGCGTGGCTGCGGTTAAGGGGAAAGTCAAAGGGTTCCCCCACGGTTCAACAGTCTTCCTAAGTGCAAAGGTTTTCACTTGATTCACTGCATCAGTAACTGACTTAGCCTCCTGCCACTCAATACATTCTCGCAACTTTTCTAGAGCATCTGCTGCTATTTCTAAATCTATATAGCCTGGAATAGGAGACCGGATTACCCAACAACTTCGTCCAGTGTCACTCTTCCCTTCCTCAAATCCGTTGCGAAAGAAGTCTAGTAAACATTCACAACCACCAGCATTTCGATCTTCCTTTGTAGCATTAGCAACCACAAGAAAACGAACATGAGGATTAGCTAGCAAATTACGAAAGAGGAGACTAATTCCTCTCGTTGGACTGTAAAGCTGCCCGACAACAGCAAATTCGTGAGGCTCTAGCTGCTTCGCAACGAACTGTTTTACAGTCCAGCCGGTAATGACTGCCGTTTGCCCTGTGCCACAGACTAATTGCTTTGGCTTATATACGGGGTTGTATTGATGGGTTGCCTGAGCCGCCACTGCCATAATTCAGTATCTGGAACGCGAAGGTAAGTTTAGATTGTAGACGCAGATGTAGCTTCTAACGCACTTCCTCTTCTTAGATCATTAGACTTCTCACTTTTTTGCTCTCGCAAAGGCGCAAAGACGCAAAGAATGGGGCTTTCGTAAGTTTACTTAGCACGACCGAACCAATCCTCTGTCTTGCCGGTATCACTACTTAATAAACGTCTTGCAAAAGCTTCTTTCTTCGCGTCTTTGCGCCTTTGCGAGAGCCTAAATCAGTGGGTTGCATCATTTTAAACAAAGGAGAGTACAATTCTATTGTTTGATGGTATACGAACAATAGGATAAAGGAGACGCTGATGAAGGTTTGGGAAATTCAATCCAAAGCAGGCTTGGACGCATTGACCTTAACTGAAAGACCAGAGCCTCAGCCTAAACCAGGGCAAGTATTGCTCAAAATGCGGGCTGCGTCATTGAATTACCGTGATCTGTTTACGGTTAAAGGTGCATACAACTCTAAGCAACAGTTGCCACTCATTCCCCTATCCGATGGCGTGGGAGAGGTTGTGGCTGTTGGAGAGGGTGTAACTCGCGTTCAAGTAGGTGATCGGGTTGCCGGGATCTTTATGCAGAAGTGGGTGGCTGGTGAATTCTCAGATGAGAAGTCGAAGTCAGCTTTAGGTGGAGCGATTGATGGCGTCTTAGCTGAATATGTAACGCTGCATGAGGACGGCGTCCTCCACGTACCGGAGCATCTATCTGATGAAGAGGCGGCGGCGCTACCCTGTGCTGCTGTGACTGCTTGGCATGCCTTGATTACTGCGGGCAAGTTAAAAGCAGGCGACACGATTCTAGTACAGGGGACAGGAGGTGTTTCCATCTTTGCCCTTCAGTTTGCCAACATGGTTGGGGCACGGGTGATTGCGACGTCTAGCAGTGACGAAAAGCTGGAACGAGTGCGTCAGTTGGGGGCTGCCGAAGGAATCAATTACAAGACAACGCCGAATTGGGACGAACAAGTGTGGCAGCTCACAGACGGAGTTGGAGTTGACCACGTTGTAGAAGTGGGTGGCGCTGGCACTTTGAACAAATCGCTACGTGCTGTCCGTATGGGTGGCTGCGTCAGTTTGATTGGCGTGCTGACAGGAGGATCTGGGGAGATTAATACCGCATCTATTTTGCGCAAGAACATCCGAGTTCAGGGAATTTATGTTGGTAGTCGTGAGATGTTTGAGGCCATGAATCGTGCCATGGCACTGCATAAGACTAAACCAGTGATTGACCAGGTGTTTCCTTTTCAATCTGCTCGTGAGGCGCTGGCACACATGGAGAGTGGGGCGCACTTTGGCAAAATCTGCATCCGCTATAATTCGCATTGACAAGCTCATACCAACCTGCCTATAACTTCTCAATCCAAAATGGCATTACTCTTGGCTCTTGATTTTGGTGGCACAAAGCATGCAGCAGCTGTGGTAAACGCTGGCGATCGCTCATGGGTGTCACACCAACGAACCTTTTCACCTCCTGATGCCGATGCTGGCGTTGATCTGAAAGTCATGCGATCGCTGATTCATGAACTACTACAGACAGAGAAACCAGCCGCTATTGGCGTCAGCTTTGGTGGTCCTGTGGATGCCGCTACGGGTCAAGTGCGACTATCACACCACGTTCCCGGTTGGGAGAACATGCCCTTACGCTCAATGCTGGAGGAAGAATTTGGTGTCCCTGTGAGTGTAGACAACGATGCTAATGTTGCTGCTCTGGGAGAGCATCGCTTTGGTGCTGGTATTGGCTTTGATAGCCTACTCTACATTACGGTTAGCACTGGTGTCGGCGGTGGATGGATTTTGAATCGTCATCCTTGGCATGGTGCTGAGGGCATGGCTGGGGAAATTGGACACATGGTAGTAGATCCGGCTGGGCCATTATGTCTGTGTGGCAAGTGCGGTTGCCTAGAGCGGTTGACATCTGGACCGTACATTGCTCAACAAGCGCGTGAGGAGTTGCAGAAACAGCCGAACAAAGGGCAACGTCTGCGTGCCCTAGTTGGCAACAACCTGGAAGCTGTTACTGCCTTGGTGGTAAGTCAGGCAGCATCCCAAGGAGACCCCCTAGCAATTGAGATGATTGAAAGGGCTGGTTGGGCGTTAGGCATTGGCATCGGCAACGTGGCCAACTTGATGAATCCTCAGCGATTCGTGCTGGGTGGTGGCGTCACCAAATCAGGCGATCACTTTTGGCATGTAGTACGTCGTGTCGCTCGTGAGACAGCGCTGCCGGAAGTCAGCTTTGATGTTGTCCCAGCAGCTTTAAAAGATGAGGCTCCGTTGTGGGGAGCGGTGGCACTGGCAGAGAACTTGCTGCGGCAGGTAATCAGTAGCAAGAACTGATACCATTTTGGATTTTGGATTTTGGATTTGAAAATTATAAACAGGCAGTTTCAGCGGTAGGAAACAATGCAATGGACAACTGACAAATGACAGCTGAACATTTTAAACAAAAGATGCTGCAACTTAAACATGCGACAGCTTATCTTCGGCTTTGTAGTGCCGTTTGCGCAACAGCCGCAGACCTACACCAAGAACACCAAGCATCAACACACCACGACTAGAAGATGGTTCTGGGACAAGCGCAGGAACTGGAGTTGAAGTTGGAACTGGAGTTGGTTTCGGTGCTACAGTCACGGGTAGAGTTGGCGTTACAGTCACCGAAGGAGTCGGAACTGGAGTTGGCGTTACAGCCACAGGTGGAGTCGGAACTGGAGTTGGCGCTACAGCCACGGGTGGAGTTGGAACTGGAACTGGAACTGGAACTGGAGCCGGTGCAGCTCTCACTGGGTCGTATGTAGTGCCACTATCAGTATCAGCAAGGAACTGTAGGACTCCAGTAAATCCTTTACTCCAAGAAACTGAGAGTGTGCCAAATAAATCTCCCTGTGAGATATCTATTGGTACAGAGTAGGGGGCTGGGTTAGACACTGGTAAGGGATATGGGGTGGTTCCATAATCGTTGCCTGCATCGTAGCTGTGCAGATTCCAAAAGAATGGGTATCCATCCGGAGCTTGCCCAGATACCACTTCAAAGGCCCAACCATCGGCTGAACCTGGTGTAATTTCAGCACCTTCGACAGCATCAAAGACTGTGTTTCCAGGAATTGCATTAATTGTTAAGGAAGAAATACTAGGCCCATTGCTTGTAAAGATCCAGGGATTGCCGTATCCACCGTAGGTATCGCCAGCTTCGGCCAGAGACCAGCCACTGCCAAAAGCTCCTCCTGCCTCCTGACGACTATTAGTAGTACCCCAAGTTTCAGTCTGAGAAGTGCCATTGAGGTAATCGACTGTAACCTGCATACCGCTCATCGTACTTCCGTAAGTTTCGTAGCCAGTCAGAGTCGTTGCTTGGCAGGGTGCGGCAATTGCCACATAGCTGATAGTCGCCCCAAAAATACCCGTCGATAGGTTTCTCCGGAAAGAGGTAGTCATAAGAATCCCTTTGGTACGCTCCTGGAAGTTGATATTAAGGATGTATCACCCGCAACCTGCGGAACGTTTTTGTCGGTTAGGTGTTGAAGTTCCATGTTGCTATGCGAACAGCGTTGAAGGCTAGAGCAGGAAAGTTGCCCGTAAAAAGTTAAATTCCCACCGCCACCTGTCAGACACTGCCGTAGTAGATGCTCAAAATGACTTTTCTCACTCTTCGCAGGTGATCGTCCTCATGAAGTAAGGATAATCACTTAAAACAAGTTTTCAAATACTCCTACAGATGTAATGATAATCACTCAAGACTACATTTTCATCCTTGACGGGCAGATTCTCTTAAAGACTTCTATAAATTACAACAGATGTCAACTGATCGCCCGACAACTAATCGACGCTGGCTAGCGCTCGCCCTCCTTTGCGCGGCGCAGTTCATGGTGGTGCTTGACTTCTCGATTGTCAATGTGGCGCTGCCATCCATCCAGCGATCTCTTGGATTTTCTCAGCAAAATCTCCAATGGATTGTCAGTGTTTATGCCCTCACATTTGGGGGCTTTTTGTTGCTTGGGGGTCGAGCCGCAGACTTGCTTGGTCGTCGCCGGGTGTTTATGGCTGGCTTGGGTCTGTTCACTCTTGCCTCATTAGTGGGTGGTTTGGCTCATTTCCAGTGGGTGTTGATTAGTGCCAGAGCTTTTCAGGGACTTGGGGCGGCGATTGTCTCTCCCGCTGCCCTCTCAATTTTGACAACGACTTTTAAAGAAGGCTCTGAACGCAATCGAGCGCTGAGTATTTGGGGAGCGATGGCAGCAGGGGGCTTTGCGGCGGGAGTGCTGTTGGGAGGAATCCTAACGGATGGGCTGAGTTGGCGATGGGTCATGTTTGTCAATGTGCCGATTGGCATTGCGGCAATTGTATTTTCTCCAGCGCTGTTGAAGGAGAGTCAGGAGCAAACAGTAACCAAGCGGATTGATCTTACTGGTGCAGTCACAGTTACGGCTGGATTAGTGCTGCTGGTCTATACTCTGGTGCAGGCACCGGAAGCGGGATGGGTTGCAGTTTCAACAGTTTCGTCTTTTGGGGGAGCGATCGCCCTCCTGGCTCTGTTTGTCTTCGTTGAATCTCGCTCTCCAGCGCCTCTAGTACCGCTCTCAATCTTCCGCCAGCGATCACTAACGGGTGCTAATCTCGTCGGGGCGCTGCTGAGTGCCGGTGACGCCTCAATGGTCTTCATCCTCACGCTTTACATGCAGCAGGTGTTGGGCTACTCGGCACTCCAGACTGGACTAGCTTTTCTTCCTCATGCGCTAGCGGCGATGTTAGCTGCTCCCTTAGCCTCTCAGCTTATAACCCGTGTTGGCGTAAAGTCAACTTTAGTGGGCGCTATGGTTGCGTCGATGGTGGGACTGCTGCTTTTAAGTCAGATTCCAGTTTACGGTAGTTTTGTCCGCGATTTACTGCCAGGAACAGTCGTCGTTGGGTTTGGCATTCTGACTGGCATAGTTGCAGTGACAATTGCTGCCACTTCCGGAGTTAGCAACGATGAACAAGGACTGGCATCAGGGTTACTTAACACCTCGCAGCAAATTGGTGCAGCTTTGGGTTTGGCAATCTTGGTTGCAGTTTCCACTGCTCGAATGAAAGCGATCGCAGCTAGCATCGGCAACTCACAGACAGCGATACAAACAGCTACAACTGCTGGCTTTCAAGCTGCGCTTGCTGTCGGTGCTGGTTTTGCTGCCATTGGTATTTTGGTAGCGCTGTTGATGGTGCAATCACGCCGTCATATTTGAATTAGACTCTCATGCATTCTTTAAGCCATCACTAGCTGATGATGCGATTCTTTGAGAGAGTCAAGACTGATACCAAATTTCTGGCTAATTGTATCTATTATCTTG
>CAXUIV010000175.1:0-8350 GCA_964250875.1 uncultured bacterium | reverse complement strand
GGTCAAAAGGCTTTGGTAGATAGGCATCACAACCAGCCTGGTAGCCCTGAATCCGGTCGTTTGTCATTCCTTTGGCGGTTAAAAACACCACTGGTAGAGACTTGAAGCGAGCGTCCTCCCGCACCTGCTTGAGGAATTTATAGCCATCCACCTGAGGCATCATGATGTCTGAGATCAGCAAGTCAGGTGTGTTCTGCTGCATCCACTCCCAGCCTTCGCGGGCATTACTGGCTATTTGAACGGTGAAACCACTCTCTTGCAAATATTCTTTAACCGCCTCACGTAATCCCGGCTCATCGTCAACCAGTAACAATTGTGCTGCCATTGAGGTATCCCTTTCCGCTACTTTCTCAATTTAGCGAAGTCTGAGAGCTTCGAGAGCAGAATTCAATCTCTAAAGCCACTCAATTAACGTAGCTTTATCTGGTAGCTGCGATTCCCTCTGTCCAAAGGAACGTGCCCTAGCATTAAATAGGCCAATCGGTGTACTCAATACATCTATAAACTTGCCCTGTCCAGCGATCGCCTTTGCGCCAGTTACGGGTAACTCCTTAAGCAACCAACGGCTTAGGCGGTAGAAGTATTCCCGACTTGTTAAGTCCCGCGTTAAATCGACGCCGTGCAGTTCGTGTAGGTAGCGATTTGAGCGTCCATAGCGCCGCCATTGACTCTGTAGTTCCTGTAGCGTTGCTCGATGCCGATGTTGGACTATCGCAGCGGGGGCAAACTGCAACTGCCCGCCCGCTTGCTGTTGAATCCGCCAACACAGATCAGCATCGCCTCCAGTTGTAAGATAAGGACGAAACAATCCCACCTGTTCCAGTACTTGCCGCCGTACAGCCAAGTTAGCTGTTTGGCCGTAGGGATAAAACGGATGAGCGAGGGTGTGCTTTTGAGACAGTGTATCTTGACTGTCCGCGTATTGCTCCAACAGGGTTTTGCCCGGTAGCGCCACAATCTCACCTGCTACAATCGCTACCTCTGGATCAGTGAAAGGCTGGATTAAGGTATTTATCCAGCCCGGTGTAGGACGGCAATCTGCATCGGTAAAGGCTAAAATTTCACCCGTTGCCGCTCGGATACCAGTATTACGGGCAGCGTAAGAGCTTTGAATGCGGGCTTCAGTTAGAGGACGAAGATTTAGTCCTTGGGACTGGAAATCCTGCCCAGCTTTTTGAAGGATAACAGCAGTGTGATCGCTACTGTTGTTATCCACCAACAGATACTCCACCTGACCAGATGGATAATATTGGCTCTGTAGACACCTGATTAGTTCCGGTAAGTCTACCTCACCGTTAAAAACCGGCACCACCACCGACACCCTAGGTACATTAATCATGAGTCAGTCGGTTCGTCACTATCACGAAGGGGAAAGGTTAAAGGGGAAGGGAAAAAGGGGGAAGAGGTACAGGTGCCACATAGTTTTAAGCCCCTAAATTCATCTATGGAGAAGGAAAATTTGTACCTCGTTGCCAGCAATCTCGGTCCAAAACGTCCTAATTTCTACCATAAGAATTGAACTCATGGTGTTTCCCTTTTCCCTTTCGCCTTTCGCCTTTCACCTTTCGCCTGCGCGCTTTGCGTCTCGACGAGTAATTAATTATTTAACTTGACTGATTGATTCATCGGGAACTGAGCTAAGGAGTTGTTAGATAAGGCTGCTATTGCCCGCGCATATTGAGGATCGTCCTGAGTTCCAATCATCTGTGGGTTCATTGCTAGTTGTCGCTGCTGAGCCTCGGTCAGGTCTATTCTGATGTCAGGTGCAATCCCTTTGTGGTTGATATCTGTTCCCTTAGGCGTGAAGTAATGGGCAATAGTGACAGCTATTCCAGAGCCGTCTGAAAGTGAATGAACTGACTGAACTAAGGCTTTGCCGAAGGTTTGACTGCCAACGACCACTGCCCGATGATTGTCTTGGAGCGCACCAGTGAGAATTTCACTGGCACTTGCCGAATTACCATCTACTAAAACCGCCAACGGCTTTTTGGTCAGCGCCGTGTGGTTCGTCTTCAGCTCATCGCTTCCACCTACCCGGTCTACTGTGCGCACGATTGAACCATCATCCATCCACATCCGGCCAATCTCGACGCTTGACTCTAATAGGCCACCAGGATTCTCGCGCAAATCCAACACGAATTCAGTAACCTGCTGGCGATTGAGATCCTGGATAGCTCTGCGCATCTGATCTGCTGCGTGAGAACTGAATTCTCGTAGGCTAATATAGCCAACACGTCTACTGCCTTCCTGCTTGAGGTTGTAACGCACTGTTGCTATTTCAATTTGAGCCCGTATTAGCTTCACGTCAAAATCGCTTTGTCCCTCACGAGCAAGCCGCAGGCTAACAGGTGTATCTGCCTTGCCGCGAATTAGCTTAGCAGCATCCTCTACTTTCAGACCGTCAGTTGGCTTGCCATCAATTGCTAAAATCTGGTCCCCACTTTTGATTCCAGCTTTGATCGCAGGAGAATTCTCGATTGCTTCTACAACAGTAAGCCGCTTACTTTTTTCGTTCAGTTCCATCCGAATTCCAACCCCAGACAGTTCACCAGATGTTTGGTCACTCAGAGCCTGGTATTGTTTGGGATCTAGAAAGCGGGTGTAAGGGTCCCCCAGCTTTTCTAGAGCTGACCGAATGGCAGTATAAGCTTGGGTGCGGGAGGTGTACTGTTGACTCAATAAGTCACGTCTGGTTGCTTGCCAATCAACGTGATTAAATGTGCCATCAACATACTCGCGATTAACAAGTTGCCAGACTTCGTCAACTACAGCTTTCGGACTGTCCTGGAGAGCAGCGCGGACAGAATGACACCAGATGGGACCAAGGATGAACAAAGTTGCGGTTGTCGCGATCGCGCCACCGAATAATGCAACTTGGGGCAGTGAGAAGCGTCTTGGGGATGGGAGCATTAAAATCGGCTCAAGGGTAGTTGGAAGGTGGACAGCTGTCTCTCTCAGGCATTTATTGCTGCGCCAAGGACCAATTGCGTTTGACTATACAACCAGCAAGTCATAACTGTGGTAAATATTGTCGAATCGTATTGCCCGCAGCACTCCTAGTCTTACAGTACACAAATCCCTTAATCTAGTAAGAAGACCTCTGTGCCAGTTTAACCAGTGGCTTGAGCAGCTAAGGAATAGCATTGACTAAGCGTTTGAGCAATTGGCTGCATAAAACAGACTTTCCTTAAGATAGCGATTTTGACCTCAAGCGTAAAGGTGAAATCAGCCGCAGAGGATCTAAAAGGCATGCAGGAAGGCCATGAACCTTCTGCTCTCATTTATGGCAGTATCGTTGATGATTTGTAACTTAGAATACAGACTTCCTGCAATTCATCCACACCCTTAGACAGAAGAGTAGAGATCGTAACAAGCGTATCTTTTAACATAGCTTCACATTCAATCTGTACGAGAACAGAGTTACATGTACAACACAGTCATGCTCCAGAGTGTATCTGAGGCGGCGGTACCCATGAATTGGATAACCGCCGCAGACTATGAGCAGGCCGAGCAGCAATTTGTAAAACTGCTTGAAACGGAGGACCTAGATCAGAAAATTGAGGCACAGCCCTCGCTTGTAAATAACTGCGATGGGGTGATTGCTACAGCAATTAAAGCTGCTTATACAGGTGTAGATGGGGATGACAAAGCGCACCGTTTCCTACAGCGTGTACTTTATCGCATTAATCGGCTAAATCTGTTTTGGTACGACGATTTGCGCCGCTATACCAATGAGGGTTCTGCCTATCTGCAAAGATTGCGCTACCAGATTGAGGCCGCTTGGCAGCAGTGGGAACTGGCACAGATTGATACTGTTGACTTGCAGCAGGCAGATGTCAAGCAATCACTGATTAATCGTGCGGCTGCCGATCTTAATCCCCCTTTGTCTAGAGATAGTCGTTACATCCGAGAGGAGATGACGCAAAGGGGCTACTGTGAACTGCTGGCGATCGCCTCTTTGGATGGCTTAGTCGAAGCAAGTCGGCTCTCTCGGATTGTGGGTGGTGCCAGTAATGAAATTCACTCAACCCTCTTCAGAGTGCTAATGGAAGAATACGGCAGTGGTCGCCTCGCTCGTAAACACTCTACTTTCTTTGCGCAGATGATGGCTGAGCTGGGGCTGCACACTAAACCAGAGGCATATTTTGATTCGGTGCCTTGGCAAGTGCTGGCATCTATCAACCACAACTTTCTCTTAACCGAGCGCAAGCGCCACTTCCTCCGGTATAACGGCGGGCTAACTTATTTTGAAGTAGCAGGTCCGGCGACTTACAGCAATTACCTCGCCGCAGCCCAGCGGTTGGGACTATCAGAGGCAGCAATGGGCTACTGGGAACTGCACATCAGGGAAGATGAACGACATGGACGCTGGATGTTGGACGATGTGGCTCTGCCATTGGCGGAACGTTACCCCAACGAAGCGTGGGAACTCGTACTTGGATATGACCAAGAAAAGCTGATGAGCGATCGCGCCAGCGCAGCAGTAGTGCAGCTAGTTCGAGCAGCAGAGCAGAATCAATAGTTTTGAGTTTCGAGTTTTGAGTTTTGAGTTAGAAGAGTAAAAAAGTTGCTCTAACAGACCTAACTCAGAACTCAAAACTATTAACAACGGAAATTTAACTCAATTAACAATATCAACATCAATCTTCACGAGGTGTAGTTTCATGAAGGAAATATTTGTTTGCCCAGAAGAATCTAAGTTCTACTCCCACTGTTTAGAGTCTCTAGTTCTTAGTGAGTGTGGTGATTCGCAATTATTAGTTGAGTTTGGTTCAGGCGATGGAAGTCCAGTTATCAACGCATTACTTAGAGTTCAATTCTCTGGTTTAATCCGTGGGTTTGAACTCAATCAGGCAGCGTGTAAAATTGCCAACTCAATGGTTGAAGAATACAATTTGGACGATAAATATATCGTCCAAAATCAATCTTTTTTTGAATTTTCTAAGCCCGATTCGGCTTACCTAATATCAAACCCACCATATCTTCCAGCACCAGACGAGGACATTTACATGCCACTGTTGCGTGGAGGTTCAGACGGTTCTGGACTTACAAAGCGGCTTTTGTCATTAGGCTACGACAGCGTGTTGTTAATGATATCCAGTTTCTCTGATCCAAAAGGAACAGTTGATTATGCCAAATTAGAAGGCTACAACGTAGCTGATTTTGTAGTTGTACCTCTAAAGTTTGGATACTACAGCTCTGAGCCAAAAGTTAGAACCTGCATAGAACAAATGCGAGAGAATAATACTGCTTTCTACTCAGGGAGTATTTACTTTTTAGGAGGCGTTTTATTCAAGAAACAGCTCAATAATCTGCCAGATTTGTCCGCTGAGTTAATTCAAGTAATGACAAGTTTGTAACCCAGGATTTCACGGCAATCGCACATTGCTGAATTATTCAGAAAAACCTTGTAGAGACGTTGCATGCAACGTCTCTACAAAAAAAGACTGTCATACAGGCTGATACATTAAACGGTCTGAGCGACACCCGCTTGAATTGTGTCCAGTGGAGCTTCGTAAAAATACTGTCGCTGGAACTGCTCCTCACGTGCAGCTGCCAGAAATTTTTCAATTGCTTCTAAGCAGGCGTCGTCTGAGGCTACTGATGTCATTGAGGCCACGACAATGCTAAAGGCTCGATTTTGGGAACTGACTTTGAAGCCTAAACGGCTCAGCGCTTGAAATCCTAGCTGTAAGGTTTGGTCGCTCAAGCCTAGCTTCTGATGAAGTTGCAGACGAGTGACAGTTTGGCTAGTACGACTAAGGTATTTGGCAATGCCTACTAGCTGTTGCCATTGGTTAGATGGGGGGATAGGAGGTGGATAAGCCAGCGCTAGCTTTTGTTGCAGGTAGAGCGATCGCCGAAACCAAGCGCGTAAATCGTCCCAGCTTGTAGGGCATTCTCTCACAACTAGGACTGAGGAATCTATTGTCCGTTGTCCATCTTCCGTTGTCTGAGGCGCAGATATTTCGCCTACATCAAGTGTCATCTGACGCCAATCAAGAATCCAATCTGACTGGAGTGGGGTAATAACCTGAGACGCTTGTACGGCGGATCTCACTGCGACTAACCGAATTTCGTAGCGCTTTTTATGAGTGTTGAAATCCAGTTCCACCACGGCATCGCAGCGTCCCAGCGGTAGCTCATCTTTGTAATGTCCCCACCACACTCCAGCAAAGCCACTCCCAGTTGAGTCGTCCCGCAGATCAAACTCCGTTTTGATGTACTGAATTTTTTTTCCCTGCCAATCTTGCTGATTGCGGTGCCAAGCATTTTCAAACCAGCAGTTTTGCAGCAGCAATTTAGGGGCGGGGTTGCCCATGCCGCATGGTTCCAGCAGTTTCAGTTCCCGAAACAGATCCTTTCCCAAGTCCGCCACTGTCACTAATAGATCTGTCTGTACCGCTGACGGCTGCGGCATCCCACCCAAAGATTGCCGTAGCCGCTGGTTAATCGCCGCTGTAAACAAAGGAACATTTTCAACCGGCAAACTCAACCCTGCGGCAAAAGGATGTCCTCCGAAGCGATGCAGCAGATGTGCTTGGTCTTTCACCAACTGGTATAAATCGACGTGGTTAGCAGAACGAGCAGAACCACGGGCTAAGAGGTGATGGGGTGAGGGGGTGGAATTCTGTTCTATGCCTTCATTTCCCTCTGTACTTAAGAGAATCGTGGGGCGTCCCGTTTCCTGAGCCACTTGTCCGGCTACTAGACCCAACACTCCCACAGGCCACTGAGCATCCTCAAGCACAATGACGCCAGTTGTTGATAGATCTAGCTGCTTCAGCTTTTGAGTCACTTGCTGGGCGACATCTTTCTGCAAGGACTTGCGACGGGCGTTCGCGAGTTCAGTTTCTTGAGCTAACTGATTTACTCGTGATCCATCGCGACTGGTGAGCAACTCTACGCAAAAACTCGCATCACCTTGAATGCGGCTGACAGCGTTGATCCGAGGACCAAGACCGAAGGAAATATCTGTAGGGCGATCGCCACTTTTCTGACACAGTTCTAGTAGTCGTCCCACCCCTGGCCTTGAGCGGGCTGCGGCAGGCTGTTTGAAGTCCTGTTGTAGTTTCTCAATTCCAACTTGAGCTAAGTACCGACAATCTCCGCTCAGCTGCACCAAGTCAGCAATGAGACCGATCGCCACCAGGTCTAGTAAGTCTTCTAGAGGCCGTTGACCATGCGGTAGTTCCTGATACAGCGCCTCTACCAGCTTGTAAGCGACAGCCACTCCAGAAAGATGAAACAATGGGTGACTGCTGGGCAAATAGCGGGGGTTGATAATTGCCGTGACGGGGGGACGCTTTGGGGGTAGCGTGTGGTGATCTGTAACGATTATGTCTATACCTAGGCTCTTGGCGTGATGGATTTCATCCAGGTTGGTGCTACCAGTATCGCAAGTAACAATGAGTTGGCATCTGCCACGCAAATCATCAATTCCTTTACAGTTGAGTCCATGAGACTCTGTCAAGCGATTTGGGATGTAGTACGACAGGTCATCTGGAGCGAAGAACTGTCCTAACCCATCCCACAGTACAGCGGTTGCCGTGATGCCGTCGGCATCGAAATCTCCCCAAACGACCACCTTTTCGCCCTGATCGCGTGCCTGCTGTAATCGCTCCACTGCCCACTGCATTTCCTGACCGAATTCAAACGGACTTGCCGGTTGATAAACTTGTGGGTTCACGAATCCAGCCAAATGTTCTAGGTCATGGATTCCCCGTTGCCACAGTAGACGGGCGGCATGATGACCAGATGTATCGGGCACGTAGCCCTTGACTGCTTGGATGAACTCCTCTGGCGGCGATGCATCTGGTGGCAGAATCCACTGTTGCTCAATCATGTAAGTCCTCACTCTGCACTTCTTCTCTCACCAAGGAATTAAGAGCAACTTCACCAGCAATTCCTTCTGGTTTGCGCGATGAAATGGTAGGACGCGATCGCTTATATCCAGCCCTTTCAGCCTTTTGGCGTTCATAAGCGATCAGTCTGCCGTAGTGTGCGTGCTTACTCAAGTTCATCGACAAGAAGATGTGCTGCCGGATGTTACCGAAACCTTTGCGAGTAAAAAACTTGACTGCTGGAGTATTAGCCGGGTCAGTGTCTACGAGCATGAAGCGCACTCCGTCCTCGACCATCCGTTCTACCATCGTATCAACCAGCCTGTCTCCTACACCCTGGCGCTGGAAGTTAGGGCTGACTCCTAGCCACATAATGTATCCATAGATCCAAGATGCCTTACTGATCACAGTTCCCAAAATGAATCCCGCAAGCTGCTCTTCAATTTCGGCGACAAGACAGTATTCTGGGTCGGTGTTGTAAAGTCCAATGACCTCCCACTTATCCC
>CAXUIV010000174.1:0-8355 GCA_964250875.1 uncultured bacterium | reverse complement strand
ATGACGTCATTGTTGTAGACTCCTGTAGTCGCGATCGCACGGTTGAGATCGCCAATCGCTATCAGGTACGCGTGGTTCAGCATGCGTTTGAAAGCCATGGGCGGCAGCGAACCTGGATGCTGAGAGAGATTCCCGCCAAGCATGATTGGGTTTACATCCTAGAAGCTGATGAGCGGATGACAGAGGAGCTATTTACAGAATGCCTTCAAGCAGTTCAGCATCCAGACTACATTGGCTACTACGTTGCTGAGCGCGTTATATTCATGGGAGCCTGGATTCGCCGTAGCACTCAGTACCCCCGTTACCAACTGCGCCTGTTCCGCCGCAGCAAGGTTTGGTTTACGGACTACGGTCATACGGAACGAGAAGTTTGTGACGGGAACACTAGCTTTTTGCGAGAAACTTATCCCCACTACACCTGTAGCAAGGGCTTAAGTCGCTGGATTGAGAAGCATAATCGCTACTCCACAGATGAGGCTGTCGAAACCCTGCGCCAGCTAGAACAAGGTCAGGTCAGTTGGCTGAATCTATTTTTTGGCCGTTCGGAAGTGGAAAGAAGGCGGGCGCTGAAGGATCTGTCGCTGCGTCTACCCTTCAGACCTCTGCTGCGTTTTTTCTATATGTATATTTTTCTAGGGGGTTGTCTAGACGGGCGGGCTGGAGCCACATGGTGTATTCTGCAATCATTCTACGAATATTTAATTTTGCTGAAAGTGTGGGAGCTAAAACATCTGCCCTCACCGAGCTTAGACATGGCTACCCAAACCCTTACTCCTGAAGCCGTCAAAACAGCACTCAGCAATTCACTGTTCAGCATCACTGATGTTAGTGATCAGCGCTAGACCCTCATCCCCCATTACCGCTATGCAACCCCGTCGAATCGCCCGTGAACTGGCTCTTTTGAGCTTAAGCCAGTTGCCTACAGACCCTAAACGACTGGAAACGCAGCAACTGTCCAGTTTGATGCTAGCGGCAATACGTACCCTAACGACAGAAGTTCAAGAAGCACTTTCAAATGCTGCTGCTGAACTTCAACGGGGGAGCGATCGCCTTCTTAGTAGCCAAACTCGCGCTGCAGATTTACCAACTTCCAGAACCATGGTTCAAGAGTCAATTGAACTGACTCAAAAGGCAATCAACCGTTTAGGGATGGCAATGGAAATGCCAGAATGGATCCAGTTGGCCAATCAGCAAGAGGTCCGTACCTACGCATTAGAAATTGTCAGCAAGGTGAAAGCCAACAGCAAAGAGATAGATGAACAGCTTTCGCTGGCTTTGGTGGACTGGCAAGTGACTCGGCTAGCCCAAATTGACCGAGATGTTCTGCGCATTGCTGTGGCAGAAATGGTGTTTTTGGGAGTCCCGGACCGGGTGGCGATCAACGAGGCTGTAGAGTTGGCTAAACGCTACAGCGAAGAAGACGGACATCGGTTTATCAATGGCGTTTTGCGCCGAGTGACAGACAAAATTAAGCTGCAAGCTCATCCAACTTGAGTGGGGTAATGGGGAGGTGGGGAGATGGAGAAGATTTATCTATTTCTCTATACTTCATAACTCCATCATTCCATTCGTCAATCACCCTATCACCTCATCTTCTCAGCTCCCTTGCTCCCTCTCCCCACGTCTTCTTGGTAGACTATTAATGAACTGGGTTCACGAACTCAGGGTCTAAATATCTGCTGGCAACGCAAGTAGGTGCAATGGTTTTTAATTGGTTCCGTCGGCAGTCAAGCGATACTGCCACTCCCCAACAGCAAGAAGTGACTGCTCCCGTTGAGACGGAGGCAGAACTAGAGGAGGTAGCCTCAAGCGAGGAGCCACCTCAAGCCGCTGCGGCGGACTACTTACGCTTTGCCAAGGCCGCTTACAAAAATATTCAGAAGCAGCAATCGCCGCAGCAGGCCGGTACTGACCAAACACCCAGCACAGAACTAGATGGAACCGAGCCTGTGTCTGTGGTAGAGGCAGAGGTACCCGCAGCGCCACAAGATGGAGCAGCCGCAACCTCAGATGCCTTATCCGATTCCACTGAACTTCCGTCAATGTTGCTGACGGCTGAGCCATCTGTGCCTTCAGTCATTGATGAAACGGGGAACGAAAAGGCACAATTCCCTGCAACTAACACAGAACTTAACGTCGCCTCAGAGCCATCTGTTGAACCCACTGCTATTAACAGTGACGAAGACATCAAAGCAGCACCGTTGCCTTTCTGGGCGCGAGCTGAGGCAGAACGACAGGCTAGACTAGAACGACTCAAGCAGACTGCGATCGAAGAGCCGTCAGCGGTCAATGTCCCAGATGCTATCAGCAGCGAGGGCACTCTCGTTACGGTCAGAGGCCCTGAGGCTGTCCCTGACATTGCCTTTGACGAGGGATTTCTGTGGTCAACAGAAGTTCTCGCGGCTCAAGGCCGTCGCCCTGAGGAAGTTTCCATTGAGGAAATTACCTGGTTGAAAAAGCTACGGCAAGGCTTAGACAAAACCCGCCGCAATATTGTTAATCAGCTAAAGGCTATTGTTGGGCAAGGGCCGCTAAACCAAGCAGCGGTGATGGAAATTGAGGCGTTGCTGTTGCAGGCCGACGTTGGCGTGGCGGCTACAGATTACATCATCGACGCTCTGCAAAACCAACTGAAGCAAGAAGTTCTACCGCCTGATAAGGCGATCGCCTATCTCAAACAAATTCTGCGGGACATCCTTGAGCGGCCTCTAACCCAGTCCTATAACGCTACCTTTGCTCCAGAGAAAGACACCTTGAATATCTGGTTGATTACGGGCGTAAATGGAGCAGGCAAGACGACTACCGTTGGCAAAATTGCCCATATAGCCCAAAAATCAGGCTACAGATGCCTGATTGGAGCGGCTGATACTTTCCGAGCAGCAGCGGTAGAACAGCTGAAGGTTTGGGGTTCTCGGAGTGGGATTGAAGTCGTTGCCAATCCCGGAAAAAATACCGATCCGGCTGCTGTCGTGTTCGACGCGATCGCATCAGCCCAAGCCCGGACTACAGAATTACTCTTGATAGATACAGCGGGGCGACTTCAGAACAAAAAAAACTTGATGGATGAACTCAGCAAAATCCGTAGGATTGTAGACAAAAAAGCCCCTAATGCCAGAGTTGAATCACTGTTAGTGCTGGACGCGACTTTAGGGCAAAACGGATTGCAGCAAGCCTCAGTTTTTGCGGAAGTCGCTCAGCTGAGTGGTGTCATATTGACAAAGTTGGATGGTACTGCTAAGGGGGGCGTTGCCTTGGCAGTTGTGCAGCAGTTGGGTTTGCCTATCCGATTCATTGGTGCTGGTGAGGGAATTGAAGATCTCCGTCCCTTTTCCAGCTACGAGTTCATTGAAGCTTTGCTAAGCAGTTAGTTTATATATTTTAAGTTAGAATATTCCCACCTAAAACTCGTGACATTATACTAGCACTGGTACGCCACTGCTAGAATTTGTCTTTAGTAAATTACTATTAACTCACCAGAATAACGCCTGTGCCTCTGCCTCAACCACCCCCCCAACCCGCCGACCGTAGTGGCAGTGCCATCAATGATGTTACCCCAGTTGTGGCGCTTAAAGAGCTGGTGGCACGTCTGCATCGAGAACAGCACAAGATCCAAGATCTGCTGAGTTCTCTAGGATTTGCCCTGAGAAGCTTCAATAATCTGAATCAATTTTTGGAGCTGATTCCATTAGTAGCAACACGAGTCACTGATGCTGATGGTGGCGCACTGTTTTTGTTTAAACCCAATGGTCAAGTGAGGTTAGAGCGGCTACACTGGCAGGATACGCATCAGCGCAAGAGCATTCGCAAAGCCCTAGAAACCGCAACTCACGTCGTTACAGCCTCTCTAGCTACCGCCCAGCTTGTTTCCGCAACGGCAGCTCTAGATGACCAGGTGAGTCGCTACTTAGGGTCAGACATTCAATTATTTGGCACGACTATCCTTGTTAAGCATACAGAGCGAGGACGGCTTTATGTCTTCAGCCGCGATCCAGAATATACCTGGACTGAGACGCGACAGAAACTAGTCCGGTTGGTGGCAGACCAAACAGCGGTTGCGATTGAGAACGATGAGCTGACAGTAGAACTGCGCAAAAAGGAACGTCTAGACCGAGAACTCGAAATTGGAGCCGAAATTCAGCTGCGGCTGCTACCGCGTCAGTGCCCTACGATTCCAGGAGTGTTGCTGGCTGCACGCTGCCAACAGGCTAATCGGATTGGGGGTGACTACTACGACTTTATCCCTACTAGCCACAACCAGGGTCAGCCTAACACCAAGAGTGGTCATAATAGCGGTAACGCCTCCGGTCGTTGGGGGCTAGTCATTGGGGACGTCATGGGTAAGGGCGTTCCAGCAGCCCTGATCATGACGATGACACGAGGAATGCTGCGGGGAGAGGTTCTTAACGAACACTCTCCAGCTCGAATTTTGCAGCACTTGAATCGGGTGATGTATGCCGACTTGGAAAATTCACAGCGCTTTGTCACGCTGTTCTACTCAGAGTATGATCCCCTAACCCGTATTCTTTGCTACAGCAACGCCGCCCACAATCCGCCTTTACTGTGGCAAGCAGCAACGCAGATCGTTAATCGTCTGGATACGTTGGGAATGTTAATTGGACTTGATGCAAACAGTCATTATGAAGATGCCAAAGTTCAGCTAGAGTCTGGGGACACAATCATCTATTACACAGATGGATTTACTGATGCGGCTAACCAAAGTGGCGAACGTTTTGAAGAGGAGAATCTGATCCGCATTTTTCACTGGGCGTGTGAGCATTGTCAAGGACCACAAGCAATTTTAGAGTACTTGTTTGCGCAGGTGCAGCAATTTATTGGTGCAGCCAACCAAAACGGAGACGACATGACACTAATTGTCTTTCAAATTCAATAAGCCACTAGTAATTGCACTACCGTTTGTGATAATACAAGTCTGGTGTGATGGAGTAGAGGCAAGTTCGCTCTGCACCATGGCAAGCGCTATTTTGTGTGAGGACAGGGTCATGGTAGTCAAAGCAATGCAGGAAATAATCGCTCTGTTGCCCAGCTTAAATTACGAGCATGATGTGGCATCTCAATTGCTCTTGAAGCTACCAGTTGGTTGGACGGGGGTAGCTCAAGAAATCACCGATCCCAAAATTTTGGACCGCATTCAAGCAGCATTTCACCACTTTGTTGCAACTGGTCAAGTTTGGGCACTACTGATTGGGCTGATTATCGGATATGTGCTTCGGGGTCTAACTACCTACGGTTGATTAAAGGGTGGACACAAGTTGAATACGGAAGTGAATCAACAATCGCCAGTGACTGAACAACAAACCTGGAGCCAGCGGTTTGAATCGGCGCTGCATCCAGCGATCGCTAATTTCAACGCTAGTATCAGCTTCGATATTGAACTGATTGAGTATGACCTCACTGGCTCTGTAGCCCATGCCAGCATGCTAGCCCACACCGGCATCATTTCAGCTGAGGAGGGAGAGCAGCTGGTGAATGGGCTGGAACGAATTCGGAAGGAATACCGGCAAGGGTACTTCAAACCCGGTATTGAAGCTGAGGATGTACATTTTGCCGTAGAGCGACGGCTCACCGAGATTGTAGGGGATGTCGGTAAAAAGCTGCACACTGCACGTTCGCGCAATGATCAGGTGGGTACAGACACGCGACTCTACCTGCGCGATCAAATTCAGCAGATCCGCACTCAGCTGCGCGAATTTCAAAGAGTATTGCTGCACCTAGCTGAGCAAAACGTTGAGACTTTAATTCCTGGCTACACGCACCTGCAACGCGCTCAACCCCTGAGTTTGGCACACCATCTCCTGGCCTACTTCGAAATGATTCAGCGAGACTGGGAACGCCTAAGAGACGTGAACAAGCGGGTAAACGTTTCACCATTGGGCAGTGGCGCTTTGGCCGGAACGACTTTTCCCATTGACCGATTCTACACAGCTCAGCTCCTAGGGTTTGAGGGTGTTTATGCCAACAGCCTAGACGGAGTGAGCGATCGCGACTTTGCGATTGAATTTCTCTCTAGCGCCAGCCTGATTATGGTTCACCTGAGCCGTCTCTCAGAGGAAGTCATTCTTTGGGCATCGGAAGAGTTTAGCTTTATCAAACTCAAAGACAGTTGCGCCACTGGTTCGAGTATCATGCCTCAAAAGAAAAACCCCGACGTACCAGAATTGGTGCGGGGTAAAACCGGAAGAGTCTATGGTCATCTCCAGGCACTGCTAGTCCTGATGAAGGGACTGCCTTTGGCGTACAACAAAGACCTGCAAGAGGATAAGGAAGCTCTGTTTGACACCGTAAAAACTGTCAAATCCTGTTTAGAAGCAACGACTATACTGCTACGGGAGGGCATAGAATTTCGCCCCGTTCGCTTGGCAGAAGCCGTGGCTGAGGACTTCTCTAACGCTACAGATGTCGCCGACTATCTAGCAGCACGGGGGGTTCCTTTTAGAGAGGCATACAACTTAGTGGGTAAAGTGGTAAAAACTTGCCTTGCCAACAGCAAACTCCTCAAGGATTTGAGCCTTGAGGAGTGGAAGGCACTGCACCCAGCTTTCGAAGCAGATATTTATGAGGCGATCACGCCTCGGCAAGTGGTCGCCGCTCGCAACAGCTACGGCGGCACAGGTTTTGCCCAGGTAAACAGGGCAATTCAGACGGCTCAATCTCAGTTGAGTGCTGAGTGCTAAGTGCTGAGTAGGATGGGCAGTGCTTACCCTACTCAGTGACAACCAATAACCAACAATTAACAACCAACCAGTGAAGACGATTTAAGTCACAGCTGCTGCGCCCTCATCTTCTTCACTCTTCGGAGACCTTTGTTGATATCTTCTCTGGAATCGCCCCGTAGTAGTTCGTTTACGAAACTTGCGGGCGTATGCCTGGTTCCGTAGCGCCTTTTCTTTTTTGGGGTTACGGCGCTTAGCCATGTTCACCTCATGATTAACAACAACATGCTGCAATTTTCTCAACCGCTGACGTTACCGAAATTGCTAGCTGTAGGACCTATCGTAGCAGTCTATTAGGTAGACAAGCAAAAAGCCTAGTCTTAAAATCTGACAATCTCACCACAGGAAGCCCATGGCCTTGTTGTTGGTTGCTGGTTGTTTGTATACCAACAATCAATAACCAACTAACAACTAACAACTAACAGTTTGCATTTAGCCCGGACGCTAAGCTTGAGACGAAGTAATATAGGCTAAGGCCAAAATCAGACAGCAGAAAGACTCTCGACTATCTGATGCTCCATCACTCACTGTTTATGGGTATTAGTGGCGGCCTATTTCTAAAGCAATATAAACTTGAAGAATTGAAAGTCTATTCCTATTCCGCCACAGTCCAGTCTATGCAGCGCCTATGGCAAATCTTCCAAACTGTGCTGGGCATCGTCTTTCGTCATCCCGTTCCTGGCACCAGCATCATTCCAATTTTACCCGATGGTCGAATTGTACTGATTCGGCGACGTGACAGTGGTAGGTGGGCGCTGCCCGGAGGAATGGTAGATTGGGGAGAGGATATTCCTACGGCGGTGCGCAGGGAGTTGGCAGAGGAGACCGGACTGGAATTGGTGAAGATTCGCCGACTCGTGGGAGTTTATTCCGCTCCCAACCGCGATCCCAGAATTCATTCCATCTGTGTCGTAGTTGAAGCAGAAGTGCAGGGCAAGATGGATGTTCAGGACACCCTAGAGGTGAGCGAAATTGAGGCTTTTCCACCCACTTCTCTGCCTCCAGGTCCGCTTGCTCACGACCACAATCAACAGTTGCAAGATTACTTTAACGGTTTGACAACGCTGGCTTGACTTATTCACTCTTTTATGCATCTACCCATACGAAACTCCCGCATGCGACTCTCTCAGGGGCAAATTTTCTGGCGTGAAGTCGGTGATGGACCTGCTGTGGTATTTCTGCACGGTGCCTGGAGTGATGGTAGTCAATGGCTATCAGTCGTTGAGTCCTTGATCTCGGATTATCACTGCTTCGTACCCGATCTCTTAGGGTTTGGTGAATCAGAAAAACCAAATGTTCACTATTCAATCCAGCTGGAAGTAGAGTGCCTCCAGGAGTATCTAGAAGCATTGGGTCTAAGGCAGGTATATCTGGTGGGCCACTCCTTAGGAGGTTGGATCGCTGCTAGCTATGCCTTAAAGTATTTGGAGCAAGTGCGGGGCTTGGTATTGCTAGCGCCAGAGGGTGTACGAGTTGAGAATGCGGGAGGACGCTGGTGGCGGGCGCGGCGGCTACTGCTCTGTCCAATGATGTTATTTAAGTTGCTGCGATCGCTGAGTCTGGTGGCAAAGCTCCGGGGTTGGCAAGAAAACATTGAGCAAGCCATGCGACAGCGGCAACAGCT
>CAXUIV010000173.1:0-8388 GCA_964250875.1 uncultured bacterium | reverse complement strand
AACATATTCTGGATCAAAGCTGGAGTTTAGGGTCTGCCCCATCTGATTCAGCAATCTCTCTCGCCGGATCTGCTCTTGAATCCGCGCCAGCGCTTGCTTGTACTCGGTGACAATACTGCCTACGAGCAAACCTGTATATGAAACCGTCACCAGGCCAAACTGTAAGGCTAACGCATTAGATTCACCAAACTTAGTGCCCACACAGATGGCTACGCTGACATTGAGCAACAGAACCGCCAGCGCTGCTCTTTTAAACCCGTGCCGCATGGCGACCCAGATAATTGGCAGGAAAATGAAGTAGGTGTAGTCAAGGCCCTGTGCTGGAGGAAGGCCATAAGCACCCCAGCTCACAGCGACCACAGCAGTGAACTCTGCACTCCACTCCAGCACCTCGCGCCACCTGAATCGCCGTTCCTGCATCGGCTGACTACTGAGTGAATCTGGTTGAGGTACACGCAGTAGGAGCATTAGAGGTGGTGCCAGCATGGCGATGCCAGTAGCATCTCCAGCCCAGTGATGCAGCACAAGCGTGTGCCATTTAGACCAAGAAAGATATCCAGCTTGCGCTAGCGTTGTGTCGCAGCACAGAGCAACGGTAAGTGATGCGATCAGGGTTACAACGACAAACCAAAGCACATCGCGAAAGCGACGTAGATTTGGATCAATGTGCAGGTACAACAACAGAGCGCAAGCTGTGCCGTAGCCGATCATTGTGTACAAAGCACAAATCAACGTGTAAAGCGGCTTAACTTCTTGCGGCGTTACCACAAGTCCGTCTAACAGCGGAATGAAGAGTAATTCTGGGATATAGCGCAGGCCGAATCTCAACAACAGCACAATGTGGAGACCTGCGGGCGGATACCACGCATTGATGCGCTCTGACGTTTCAAAGACGGATGCCACTTCGTCTAGTGCTAGCCCAGCTAGAACGTAGGTCGCCACGAGTGCGACAGACTGTGTATCTGCCGGTAATAGCTTGAGCTGCCTCAAGAGGGTCCTGTAGTGCGAGCTGTTGTTTGATATGGCCATAATGATCTCGCCTGCCAAGTATCCCTAATATTCAGTACTTAGCACTGATTGGGTAAGATAGGCAAGATAGCCGAATGCCTTCTCATACAGCAGCTTTTTGAAGGCGAGGTTTCGAGTAGGCGTTAAGAATTAGTTCCAATGCAACAAGCGGCAACAAGGCTTGTTCAAAGTCAGTCAGAAACTGCCCGTGATTTTGTATATTTGGATACTAAAGTTGCTAGAAGCGTGAGATCAATAGGTTTAGAGATATAGTCTGTTACTCCAGCAGCGAGGCAGGTTTCGCGATCGCCTTTCATTGCCATTGCTGTTTGGGCAATCACCGGAATTACCCTGTACTGTTCGTGATTGCTGAGCTGTCGCGCCAGGGTAAGACCATCCACATCCGGCAGGTGAACGTCCATAAGAATCACCTCCGGCTGCGTTCTTTCTAGGGCTTGCCACATCTGAGCAGCTTTATTTGCCCAAGTTACCTGATGTCCCAACTTTCTCAAGTAGGTAGTCATCAACTTCGCATTGTGGGGATCGTCTTCCACAAGCAGGATGTGAACATTACAGGCTAGTGAGGCAACGGGATGAGGGGGAGGGGAGGAATTTGGCTCCTTACTGTCTGCCAACTCCATCTCATTGACGCTGCTTCCTGCCGCTGGCGTCATCGGAAGTACAAGGGTAAACTGCGAACCGCGATTGAGTTCGGACTGGATTTCTACCCAGCCACCATGAAGTTCTGCCAGTCTTTGAGTCAGAGCCAACCCTAAACCCGTACCCTCCTGATAACCGACAACAGCGTTAGCAATTTGAGAGTAGGGTTGGAATAGTTTATCCTGCTGCTCTTTCGAGATACCAATACCAGTATCCCAAACTGTGAAGTGGAGGAATACTCCCCGATGTTTGACCTGCAAGCCAACCGTTCCATGACTGGTAAATTTCAGCCCATTAGATAGCAGATTGAACAGCATCTGCTTGAGCCGCAAAGCGTCGGCTACCAGCGTTGTGGCATGAGGGTCTAAATCTAGGCGCAGCTCCAAACCCTTATCGCTGGCTTTCTCTTTTACTAAAACTATAGCGCTGTGACAAAGGTCTGTAATATCTACGGGTCCCCACTGCATTTCAAGCTGGTTTGCCTCAATCTTAGACAGATCCAAAATGTCGTTGATCACAGCTAGCAGATGCTGACCACTGTCCAGAATAATATTGAGATACTCTTGGTGACGTAAGTTGTTGGGACTGTAGCCTTGTGCCAAAAGCAGGTGGGTGAATCCGAGAATTGAGCTGAGGGGGGTGCGGATCTCGTGACTTGTATTCGCTAAAAACTCGCTCTTGAACTGATTAGCCCGCACAAGTTCTTGAGTGCGAACTTCCAACTGTTGACATTGTAGGGTTGCATCCTGTAGTCGCTTTAACTGCAAAAGGGCGATCGCGCACTGGCGAACCCCTCGCTGCATGAGCTGTGGTTTCAGTTGGGTTTTTAATGCTTCTAAAGACCCTGAATCTGCTGGCGGCGGCGACGTTGAGGTGATCAGCCAACACACGCTCATGCCCTGGTCGTCATATACTGGCCAAGCGCCCTGCGGCTTTTGAGTTTGAAGTTGCTGCAAATCTTCAAGGGGCATGGTTTCTCCCAGTTGCAGGCGGAGGATTTTCCCTGTCATCAGAACGACTGCTGGCAACGCAGGTTTTGAGTGCCGAGTGGTTGTGGGAGCAACATAGCCGATTTGGTAGCTCAGCGCGAGTGACTTTGGGTTGTTGGGAAGGGCGATCGCGACGTTGCCTATCGTGTCTGGATCGCTTAACTTCTTAACGACCGTCTGAAAGATTTCTATTTCTGAAGTTTGAGCCGATCTGGACGTGCTAAAAGCAGGCATTAAGCAGTCGTTGATGCAACTCTGAAGCTGGTTCAAGCGTTGCTCCAACCAAAGTGCAGCCGTAAGCTGCCGGAATTGAATTGCCTCTAGGGTATCGGTGTTCTCAGCAGCCACATCTACCTTGAATTGCTTTGACACACTTAAATGCTGTTGCATGGTCAACTAAAGCTTAAAGAGGTGTTATTAGAGGTATTACTAGGGTTTGTACAACTGGGGATAAAAATGATTGCCACCATTTTGCCGACCTTAAAAAGGACCTAAACCATAAACATACAATTTTAGAGTTGTTACAATCGGGGGAAATACTGAAAAAAGTGTAGACTGGGTGAAGAGTATTCTGTGACCGACCACATCACTCGTCCTATTTATTATTCCCCGTAAAGTTATAGTCCCAACATAGCTGTTGGTCTTTAGTAAGACTAAGTATGAGATCACAGCCATGAGACAGCGTTGTGCTAGCAGTCACATAAACGCCTGTGTGCATGGTGAGGATTTTATTTCATTCCCCCATCAATTGAGGATGGGGGATTCGATGTCTCTGGTCCGCTGCAATCTACGGACGTCGTACTACTACATAGGAACTAGGGGTTGACTACGTGGAAGTAAATCGCCGCCACCAGAAAATTGCCTGCTAGAAGTAGCAGACTAACTGCTGTACGGAAGGTATATGGTGGCTTGCCGGAGGTTTTGGCGACCTCTGCTCCGAGCTTTGTTCCAGGCGCTTTCTTGGCTTGAGCCGTCATAGGTTTTGCTCCTAACTTAAGGAATTATTAAAATCAAGATATAGCTCAAAGTTGTCCTAACTCTCCTGATTCGTTAGAAATATTTTTGAGATTGGGAAGAAGATTTACCTCGGTGCCCAATGCCCCATGCCCCATACCTACTCCCCTGCATGGTAAGAACTGCGAACTAGAGGGCCAGAACGAACATGGGTAAATCCAACCTCGCGGGCGATCGCGCCTAGCTGCTCAAATTCTGCCGGTGTCCAGTATTTTTGGACTGGCAGATGCTCTAAAGATGGGCGCATATACTGACCTAGGGTAAGGCGATCGCAACCCACTGTCCGCAGGTCTTGCATCGTCTCTACTACCTCAGCAACTGTTTCACCATGTCCCAACATCAGCCCAGACTTTGTAGGAATGTGTTGGTTGAGATCCTTAACTATCTGAAGGACCTGGAGCGATCGCTCATACTTGGCTCCCCGTCGGACTGGTCCTTGCAGCCGTCGTACCGTCTCAACGTTGTGGTTATAGCAGGCTGGCTGGGCACTAACTACCAGCTCAATACTCCGGCGTTGGTTCGTAGCAGTTGCACCTTGACCACCCCAGAAATCGGCAGTGAGTACCTCAATTCTAGTTTCAGGATTAGAGGCACGGATAGTCTCCATCGTCGTTACGAACCAGCTTGCTCCTTCATCGGGCAAATCATCACGGGCTACAGAGGTCAGCACCACATAACGTAACCCAAGCAGTTGCACTGCCTCTGCTACCTTTCTCGGTTCCTCCGGGTCGAGAGGCATAGGTGCATGACCCTTATCCACTTGACAAAAGGCGCAAGATCTGGTGCAGGTTGGCCCCATCAGCAAGAATGTTGCCGTCTTTTGGGCATAGCATTCGCCACGGTTAGGACAGCGGCCCTCTTCGCAGATCGTGTAGATTTGACGCTGCTTAATAATTTGTTGTACTGTCGAGATCTCACTGGCTTTACCGAGTGGGCGGCGCAACCATGCTGGTATTGCCTGGTCAGCTTTGGGAGAGGAGCTAGGTGACTGGGTCATAGACGTTCAGACAATGACAGTACGAATACAAACGAGTAAGTGAACGCTGCGGGTAACATCACCATCCTACAAGCTGTAATCGTGAGATGCTTAAATGAAGTGCAGCAAAAAAGCGCTACATCGTTTTTAATAGATGCAGCAACTTTAACTGTGCCAATCGAGCTAAAATTTCGATATAGTGGGGGGATTGCTACCGTCGCTCGGCCATATCATCTCACCTTAGAGTCCGACAGAGGAGTCAGTTGTGCCAAGTCGCAAGATCCTGGTTATTGATGACAGTCGTGTCATTCGGGTAAGAGTAAAGGAAATGCTGCTGCCGGGAAACTTTGAAGTCCTGGAAGCCAAAGACGGCGTCGAAGGACTGAATGCAGTCCGTCAGGAACGCCCAAATCTGATCATGCTAGATTTTCTGCTGCCTAAACTGAGTGGTTGGGAGGTGTTTCAGCAGATTCAAGCTCAACCTGATTTGCAGAGGATTCCCTTGGTGCTGATGTCAGGTCGTAAGGAAGAGGTGACGGAGAAAATCCCAGAGCCTTTTCAATACTTTGAATTTATCGAGAAGCCATTTGAGAAGAACCAGCTGATCGAAGCCATCAAGTCAGCAATGGCAAAGGCTAAGCTGCCGCGTAAAGAACCGGCAGTGAAGGCCGCTGCAACCACATCTGTGACTGCACCTCCGCAACCAGCAAGCCCAGTAGTGGCAGCAGGAGCAGATGAGATTCGCAATCTGAATGAGAAAGTGGCGAAGATGCAGGCTGAAATAGATGCGTTGAAAAAACAACTCGGTCAAGTGGTGACGTTTATTAAGCAGAAGCTGAAATAACTGCTTGGTAAGGACTAGACCAGGGCGTAAACCTTGGCTTCCCAAGGGAAAATTGGCTCTCTCCCAACCCATTCAGCCGCAATCGTCCGGTCTTGCGTAATCTCCCGCCATTGCTTGCCGGGTGGTGTTGGGGGCCAATGAGGGATAACGTACTCAGCTGTAGAACTAGGAACACCAGGAGTGCCGTAGTCAGAAAAATTGGCGACTACCACCACTAGAGAATGCGGTTTATTGCCTCGCTGCCAGACAACGACTCGCTTACCCTCGTTAAAGTCAACGTGAATAAACTGAGTGTCGTTCACTGCCAAGGCATCAGAAGTTGTCCGGAAGCGAACTAACCTAGAGACACAGTTGAAGATGCGCCGCCGCCAGTCGTCCTTCATTCGGCTGAAGTTAACCGGGTCGATCTGCTTGTTCCGATCCCGGTTGGGTGAGGAACTGATATCCAAATCTGTCTGATCGGCGAATTCATCTCCAGCTAGGATTAGGGGAACTCCCACTGCGGTAAGTAGACAGACAAACGCCAGCTTGATCCGGGGTTCGGTATCGTAAACTCCATTGTTGACAAGCCAGTTAAAGAGACGTTCGTTGCCCAACCCGCCGATATCGTGAGAGGTTAGATAATTCACAGCTTGGGAACCATCAGCGAAGCCTAAGTTACGACAGTCAATCAGTTCGCGAACACTCCATTCAAAACTGGACTCGTCGGACCAACTGTGTCCTAGAATCAACTGCCGCACAATTTGCTTGAATTTTTCGTTCCACAGTCCATCTAGTCGATGCTGATAGAGCAACTCTAGAGGTACGCTCAGTTCCTCGCCAACCACCAGAAAGCGATCGCCTGTGCCTCCCCGCTCTGCCCAAAGCGATCGGGCAAACTCCTTAAATTCCTGCACAAAGTCATAGTTGGCAATGTTGTTAACACTGTCTAGCCGCAGCCCATCTACCCGGTAGTAAGTTATCCAATGGGCGATGTATGCTTTCAGGTATTCACGAGTAGGGACAAAGTGCGACTGCTGCCCTGTAATCGGATGATAGCCCTCCACCCAGTAGTTGTATTTAAACAAATCTCCGCCAAATGCATCTCGATTTCCTTGTTCTGGGTCGCCACTGCTCCACTTGATGTAGAAATCTAGGAAGTTAATGTAGTGGTAAGGCTGATTGCGGGAAAAAGCCATGACTACATCATCGAAAAAGCGCAAACCGTTCTGGTGACAGGTTCTGATGAGATGAACAAGATCGGTGGAGGCGGTAGGTGCTGACTGACTGTCTGGAAGACCGTAGTAATGTTCCGCTGCAAAATAATTGGCTGTACCATAGCCCCACTCTTCCTTCCCCCCACCACTGTCTGCCGGAGGCAGCAGTTCCAAAGCATTTACTCCCAGTTCTAAGAGGTGGGCGCGGTTGTTCAAGGCAGTGACAGTGGGAAATGTCGGCGCATTCTTTTCTGCTACTAGCAGCGCCAAGACATCGCGAAAAGTGCCAACGCCAGTCTGGACTTGCCCGTTTGAGCCAATTGCAGCCCAGGCAGTGGGCAACTCGTAGATGACCAGCCGATTGTTGGTGGGTAGCGCTTCTAGAGTATCCCCATCCCAATTGCCAGTTTGCCCTTCTGGGTCGCAAGGAATCAGCTTGCCATTCTGATAGAGTACAACGCTAGCCGGTTGAAAGCTAGCGACTCCATTTGACTCATGCGTCACAGGGGCAGGGAAACGTCGGTCAATTGTCCAAGCGGTTGGATCGGTGCAGTAGAGGGTTTTGTCGGCGCTGTCGTAAGCGTCAGCATCGCGAATCTTGAACCAGTAAAAGTAAACTTGCCCTTCCATCAGACCACAGTCTTGGGCTGGCACCTCCCAAAGTTCGGGGAATTGCGGCGATTGTTGCAGGTGTATCTCGCGAAAATTCTCGAATCCCGCTGTACCGTGGGGGTGATGACCAATGTAGAGCATTGGCGCTGGGTCAGTCCTCCCTGGACGCCATAGTACAAAGCCGGTCTGTTTGCGCTTCAGCAAGTCAGGAAGCATATAAAATCCTGAGAAAGCAAGTTACGGTAGGACTTACACGTTGACCAAAAGACAACTATAGCAATTTCAAAGCGTTAATTTGGTCGTGGATAACCGCCGAGTGACTAGATAGGGCTTTGTACCAGTCAAACTTAATCCGATCTGTGCCTGTTGAGCGTGAGTATAGTTTCATAGAATATTGGCTCCGAATAATCTGTAATCGATTATTAGATAGAATCATGCAGCATCGTAATTGGCAATCGCCTGAATATATCCAACTCAACGGTCAATTTGTCACACTGAAACCCCTCGTTCCAGAAAGAGATGTAGATACTCTCTACTCAGGGTCGCATGGCACTCCTGAAAAGGAAGCGGTGTGGAACTATCTGTTCTATGGTCCCTTTGATAGTCCCTCTGCCATGCAGGACTGGATGGAAAGGAATATGATCGAGAAGTCCGATTTGCTAACCTGGACAGTCTTTGAAAATTCAAGCAATTCGCAGGTGGGTATTGTGGCACTACTCGCGATCGCCCCAAGTCATGGTCGAGCAGAAATTGGTCATGTGTGGTTTAGCCCGACTGTTCATAAAAGTAAAGTCAATACAGAATCACAGTTTCTATTACTTCAGCATCTTTTTAATCGCCATCTGTACCGTAGAGTGGAGTGGAAATGCGATGCACTTAATCATGCCAGCCGTACTACAGCCGCGAGAATGGGATTCATTTATGAAGGACGTTTTCGGCAACATATGTTTATTCGCGGCAGAAATAGAGATACTGACTGGTTTGCAATGACCGATAAAGAGTGGGCACGCTGTCAAGGTAATTTTGATAAATGGCTTTACTCTAACGAAAAATTCTCATTGATGGAACTCAATAACGGCTAATTTTGCA
>CAXUIV010000172.1:0-8392 GCA_964250875.1 uncultured bacterium | reverse complement strand
AAGCAGTAAGTTGAGGTTGGCTTATGGATGCGATGGCACTTTGGCAGCGATACCAGGACTGGCTTTATTACCATGAAGGATTAGGACTCTATCTAGATGTCAGTCGCATGGGTTTCGACGATGCCTTTGTTCGGACGTTGCAGCCGAAGTTTGACAAGGCGTTTCAGAACATGGCAGCCCTAGAGGAAGGAGCGATCGCCAACCCTGACGAGAACCGCATGGTTGGTCATTACTGGCTGCGCGATCCGGAATTGGCACCCACAGCAGAACTCAGACAGGAAATTGCCCAAAATCTAGAAGAGATTGAAGTCTTTGCCAAGAAGGTTCATAGTGGTGAGATTCATCCGCCTGGAGACACAAAATTTACCGATATTCTTTCTATTGGCATTGGTGGTTCAGCCCTCGGCCCTCAGTTTGTCGCTCAAGCTCTGGCCCCATTTCCATCTCTGGCAATTCACTTTATTGACAATACTGACCCAGACGGCATTGATCGCGTCTTAACCCAATTGAAAGACCGACTCTCTAGCACCTTAGTATTGGTAATCTCCAAATCTGGCGGGACGCCGGAACCGCGCAACGGGATGGTTGAGGTTAAGACAGCTTATGCTGCCCAGCACTTGGACTTTGCTCCCCGTGCCGTCGCTATTACTGGCAAAGAGAGCAAGTTAGACAAACAGGCAAAATCTGAAGGTTGGTTGACAACTTTTCCAATGCACGACTGGGTAGGAGGACGAACCTCAGAGATGTCTGCGGTGGGGCTAGTACCGGCTGCCTTGCAGGGCATTGCCATCCGGGAAATGCTAGCGGGTGCAAAAGAAATGGACGTCGCCACCCGAATACCTCAGATTAAAAGCAACCCCGCTGCAATGCTGGCGCTGTGCTGGTACTTCGCTGGCAATGGACGCGGTGAAAAAGACATGGTAGTACTGCCTTATAAAGACAGCTTGATGCTATTCAGTCGCTACCTGCAACAGCTAGTAATGGAATCGCTGGGTAAGGAGAAAGACCTAGACGGTAAAACTGTCCATCAGGGAATTGCTGTATATGGCAACAAGGGCACCACTGATCAACACGCTTATGTGCAGCAACTGCGGGATGGCGTAGCCAATTTCTTTATGACCTTTATTGAGGTGTTGGAAGATCGGCAGGGACCATCTCCAGACGTAGAACCTGGAGTTACAGCAGGAGACTATCTGTCTGGTTTACTCCAGGGAACCCGCAAGGCTCTCTATGAGAATCAGCGCGATTCGATCACGGTTACGATTCCTCAAGTCAGTCCTCGGACAGTGGGAGCGTTAATTGCTCTTTATGACCGGGCTGTAGGTTTTTATGGAGATCTGGTCCACGTCAATGCCTATCATCAACCGGGAGTAGAAGCGGGTAAGAAGGCAGCTGCTGCTATTCTTGACTTGCAAACACGATTGATACAGATCATTCAGCAAGAAGGTACTCCCCTCTACCTCAGCCAACTGGCAGAGAAAGCTGAGGCGGCAGACCAGATTGAGGCAATTTACAAGATCCTGCGCCACCTCCACGCGAACCATCGGAGTGTAGTCTTGCACGGAGATCCCAGAAAACCCAACAGTTTGACTGTCTCTGCGGCTTGAGCAAAGAATTCGTAATTCGTAATTGATGACCCTAAATCCATGGCAAAAGAAAAATCGTGCGCCATCATTAGCTTCAGGCTCTTAATTTGAGCTATGAGGTGATTACGAATTACGAATTATCCATTATGGATTTAACTAAAATCAAATACCGTTTAGTTGTTTAGGGCTAGGTCGAGAGCGAGGGATGCACCAGGGTGTAACGAGGGAGTGGCTGTACTGGTACGATCAGGAGGGGCAACGTTATCTCACCCCTGAGGAGCGAGCGTATCGGGCTGAACAGCAGCTTGAACAGGAATGCCAACGAGCAGAGCAGGAACGGCAACTTCGAGAAGATTTACTTCGCCGATTGAGAGAGCGAGGCATCAACCCCGCTGATCTCTAATGGGCTGTTGGAAATGGGCTGTTGAATGATTACAAACACCCGGACTTAGAACAAGCTGCCTACCTGCCTCAGGAGATACTGCCGAGCCGGTCTAAAGTCATCTGTTACGAGCGATCGCCCAAGGTCTAGAGGCTTTGCCTTGCCACTTTGCGATCGCCTCAACCTGTATCAGCTACTTGGGCTTAGCTCAGGTCTAAATCTCGACCCTAAGAGCTATGCCCCGCTTCTACTCGTCTATTCTTGTGAAGATCTCAAAATGATTTAAAACCGTGTTTATACTGGAGATAAGCATGATATTTTTTATCAGTAGAGTTTTGGTATTGTTTGCAACTAAGTAAATGGCTTCTTTAGTCAGACTTTTTGAAAGGGTGTTCTAAATCAGGTAAAAATATGATTTATATTGCTGCGTTAAAAATATGTTTACAGAAGATTTTTACTCTTCATTACCTAGATTAGAAAATTTTCGAGAAATCACTAATCGCAGTAACTTTCAATCTCTGCCGCAGGATTGGTACATTTTAGTTACAGATATCGTTAGTTCGACAGAAGCGGTAGAAGCTGGGCGGTATAAGGAGGTTAATCTCATAGGAGCCTGCTCTATCATTGCTATCCTTAATATAGCTACCAATATTGAAATTCCGTTTGTATTTGGTGGGGACGGTGCCTCGATTTTAATCCCTCCCTCCCTACTCGCCAAAGCAAAGCAGGCACTATTAGCTACTCAAAAGTTGGCAAAACAAGAATTTAAGCTAGATTTACGAATTGGAGCTGTTGCTGTAGCAGATGTTCTTCGAGGAGGCAATGATGTCAAAGTTGCGAAGTTCAAGGTTTCTGAGAATTACAGCCAAGGAATATTCATCGGTGGTGGACTAACTTATGCAACTGACCTGATCAAAGATACTATTAATGGTGAATCTTATCAGATAAAGAATACGAGACTTGCTCCAAGAGCAAACTTTTCTGGCTTGGAGTGCCGTTGGCAGGACATTCCTAGTAGGCACGGGGAGACGGTTAGTCTACTTGTGCTAGCAGATAACCAGAGTAGGCATAACAGCAATCTTTATAAAGAAGTATTAGAGCAAATTCAAAAAATATATGGCGATGATGAAGATATTCATCCAATCCACAAACGTCATCTTAAACTATCATTCAATTTCAAAAAACTGTTTTTAGAGACTAAAGTTTTTGGCAAGTCCAGGAAGTGGACTGATAAAATACTGTATTTGCTCAACATTCAAATCCAAAATTTGTTGGGTCTTTGTTTCATGCGGTTCAATCTCAAGTTAGGCACGGATTGGGGAACTTATAAAAATATTGTATCTGCTGCCACAGACTATCGAAAGTTTGATGATATGTTACGCATGGTTATTGCAGGTACCTCTGCCCAGAGAGAAGAGTTAACCCGGTACCTAGAGAAAAGACATAGAGAAGGCAAATTAGTCTATGGGTTGCATGTTTCGAATCGAGCCTTGATGACTTGTATAGTATTTGAGCGCAATGGACGGCAGGTACACTTTGTCGATGGTGCTGATGGTGGCTATGCCTCAGCCGCAAAGGCAATGAAGGCAAGAATGAGTGATGTATTCGTGCAAGTTTAGATAATTAAAGTATTTTTGTAGTAATCTTAATGTAGTTTTCTCTAATCGCCGGTATATATTAAAACTTTAGGGGTCCATGCAACCACTCAAGCGCGTTCTGTGGAGCTTAGGCTCCCACTGGCTCATTGTGACTGGAGCCTTTGTGAGCTTACTGCTGCTGACGGCAGCCAACGCGATTACGCCACAACTCTTTCGCTGGGGTATTGATCGCGGCATTGCCCATCAGAACTTGCAGGTAGTCTTCAAAAGCGCTGGCTTGATGGTTTTAGTTGCTGTTGGGCGAGGCTTGTTCAACTTTGGGCAAAGCTTTTGGGCAGAGCAAGCTTCTCAGGAAGTTGCCTATGATCTGCGCAACAAAATCTTCAGAAAAATCCAGAACCTTAGTTTTAGTTACCATGACCAGGCGCAAACCTCTCAATTGCTAACGCGCATTACTAATGATGTGGAGCAGATCCGCACATTTATCGGTACCAGCCTGATTCAAGTAGTCGGCGCGGTCGTGACTCTAATTACCATCGCTGTAATTGTACTGGTGATGAACTGGCGGTTGGCGCTGATTACTCTGGCAATGCTGCCTATAGCAGCCATTTTGCTGGCTCGATTTCTCACAAAAAATCAGAGGGTTTTCAGTCTGGTACAAGAGCAACTCGGTGATCTCAATGCCGTTTTACAGGAAAATCTCATCGGCGTCCGCGTGATGAAGGCGTTTGTGCGCGAAACCGCCGAGAAGTCGCGCTACACCCAACTGAATGATGATTTGATAAAAACTAACATGCGGACGATTGGCGCGATCCGCAATACTTTTCCCATCATCTTTCTCATAAGTAACTTAATTACAGTGGCGGTGGTGGGCTACGGTGGGGCAGAGGTTATTGGCGATACTTTCACAATTGGTGAACTGGTGGCGTTTAACTCCTACCTGCTGTTTATCCTCCAGCCGATTTTGCTAGTAGGTTTTGCTGCCCCAGCGATCGCGCAGGCGGCAGCTTCGGCAGAAAGAGTCTACGAGGTAGTTGATGCCCAGATTGAAATCCGCGATCGCCCAGATGCTGTAGTCTTTGAGGAATGTGGCGGTAGAATCACCTTCGAAAATGTCCATTTCCGCTACCCAGGAGCAACGACAGCAGCGCTTAAAGGTATCTCTTTTGAAACTAAACCGAAAGAGCTAATCGCTATTCTTGGCACAACAGGCTCCGGTAAGAGTACGATTGTTAACCTGATTCCGCGCTTTTACGATGTCACATCTGGTGCAGTTCGCATAGATGGCCGGGATGTGCGGGATTTGACTCTAGAAAGTCTGCGATCGCACATTGGCATTGTGTTCCAGGAGACAACCCTGTTCTCTGGCACCATCCGTGACAACATTGTTTATGCTGCACCGCACACTCCTTTAGAAAAAGTAATCGAGGTGGCCAAAACTGCTCAAATCCACGACTTTATCTCTGGCTTGCCAAATGGCTACGAGACAATAGTGGGTGAACGAGGAGTGGGTTTATCAGGTGGACAGAAACAAAGAATTGCGATCGCCCGCACGCTGCTAACCGATTACCGCATCTTGATATTAGACGACAGCACCTCAGCTGTCGATGCCAAGACTGCCGTTCAGATCCAGGAATCGCTCGACCGCCTAATGCACCAAAAGACCTGTACCGCCTTCGTCATTGCCCAGAGAATTAGCACTGTACGCAATGCCGACCGCATCTTGCTCATGGATCGGGGAATACTAGTAGCACAGGGCACGCACGATGAGCTAATGCGTAATAGCTCTCTCTACGGCTCGATTCTAGAGTCTCAAGTCAGGCAACCTGTTCCTAGGTGATGAAAATATGAGAGGCACCGGACCCATTATTGCACCTGAACAAAAGGCGACGAGGCAGCTCCCGACTCTGCAACGCCTGTTACGGTACCTACAGCCCTACCGGAAACAAATTCCCCTTGCTTTGGGGTTGGTTGCTACTGGTGCAGCTACTCAGTCGCTAGGGCCGTATTTAATCGGCTGGTCGATCGATCATCTGATTGCTAGAGGTAACCTTCAGGGGCTGATGCTCATGTTGGTTTTACTAACGAGCATCTACCTGATTGGCGTCGTAGCCATCCGGGGTCAGATTTATCGCGTGGGCTGGATCGTGCAGCATATGCTTGCCCAGTTGCGCTATGACATTTTCACAAAGATTCAAAGTCTGCCTATTAGCTTCTTTGACCGTAGCGAGGCCGGAGACTTGATGAGTCGTTTGCTCAATGATGTGAATGTGGTCAACCAGGCTTTTGGTCAGACGATCGCCCAAATGCTGGGCAACCTGTTCAGCTTAGTCGGGATTGTTATAGCCATGCTTTCAATCGACCTGCGCCTAGGTCTGTTGAGTAACCTCACTGTGCCGCTGATGCTTTTCACGACAGGCTTGTTCTCTCGCTGGGCGCGGGGACGATTTCGCATCACTCGGCAGACAATTGGCGACCTCTCTACTAAGCTGGAGGAGGACATTGGCAGTGTCCGCGAGGCTCAGGCTTTCAATCGAGTCCAGCTCAATATTGAAGAATTTAACGCCCTGAATGCTGCCAACCGCAACGCCAACGTGCAGGCTGTAGCCATAACCTCAGCCTTTTTGCCTTCGATTGACTTTCTCAACACTCTAGCTACAGCCGCAGTAGTGGCTTACGGCGGCTATTTAGCCGTTACTAGGCAAACCACGGTAGGGACAGTGACAGCTTTCTTGCTCTACGTCCAGCAGTTTTTCCGACCGATCCAAATCTTAAGCCAGTTTTACACGCAGGCGCAGTCAGCCCTAGCTGGGGTAGAGCGGATTTTCTTACTGTTAGATGAACCATCTCAACTTAATGACACACCCAATGCGGTAGCGATGCCCCCGATCAAGGGCGAGGTCAGCTTTGAGCAAGTCACCTTTGGCTACAATTCCAATCAGTTGGTGCTTAAAGGAATTGACCTTCTAGCCAAGCCGGGTCAGACGATCGCCTTAGTTGGCCCTACTGGGGCTGGCAAAAGCACCATCATCAACTTAATTCTGCGCTTCTATGATGTGTCTAGCGGTGCCGTCAAAGTAGATGGGATTGATATCCGTAGCGTTACTCAGGCTAGTCTGCGCCGTCAGATTGGCATAGTGCTTCAAGACAACCTTCTTTTTAGCGGCACGGTGGCTGAGAACATTGCCTTCGGTCGTCCTCAAGCCACGCAAGTTGAAATCGAAGCTGCTGCCCAGGTCGCCAATGTCCATGAGTTCATCACCACCCTACCCCAAGGCTACTCTACCTTGGTCGGCGAGAGGGGTGCCAGCCTCAGCCAAGGCCAGCGACAGTTGCTTAGCATTGCTCGTGCCGTCTTAGTAGACCCTCGGATTCTCATTCTAGATGAGGCCACCAGCAGCATTGACACGCGCACCGAAGCCCTGGTGCAGGCAGCCATTGCTCGACTACTCTCTGGTCGCACCAGCTTCGTGATTGCTCACCGCCTCAGCACTGTCACCCAAGCAGATCAGGTATTGGTTATTCAGCAGGGTCAAATTGTCGAGCGCGGTACTCACACTGAGTTAATGGAGCGAGGGGGAGTTTATGCTAACCTCTACGCGCTTCAATTGGGTTTAGTTGTTAGTCGTTAGTTGTTGGTTATTGGTCATTTTTGTAGCAAAACGCTACAAGTTTGATTAGAAAGCTGAGTAAAATAGCAAATTGAAGAGGATACATGGCTAGAACCTTTGTAATTAATCTTCAGATGATTTAGAGCAAGTACTGGATGCACGAGTCACAATGGAGACAGAACTAGCACAAATGAAACAGATGCTGTCCGAGTCTCTTCAGAAGAATGCTCCCTGGTGGCTAAAAGTTGCGGGTAGCTTTGAAGACGATCCTACCTTCGATGAAGCAATTCGTCTTGGCCGAGAATGGCGCAAATCTGCTGAGTAGGTAAGCTACGATCCAATCAGCAAATAGAATTCAATTATGGCAAAACAGGAACCACTCACCGGAGAAGCGCTGATTAAGGAAGTCTGTCTGCGGATTCGAGTCGCCCGCAGTTACTGGGATGCTCACAACAATGCTGCCTGTCGAGGAGAGCGCGAACGGGCGTTAGCCCTCTACAACACGCTGACGAAGGAACAAAAGGAGCAGATTCCGCAAGTGCTGCGGGTATGGCTGCGCTATCGCAGCGAGAAATATTTCGGAGTGCATCGGACTCCGCCTGGTGGAAAAAGATGCAAAGTAAAACAGTAGCTGGCTTTGCTGAGACGTTCAGTGCTGGTAAGTCGATACTGATTAACGCCTTACTGGCAGCGATCGTGCTACTGGGAAGCGGCGTTAGCGACTCATTTCGAGTTGTTGTGGTAGATTGGCGGAGCCAGGTAGTCTAACTTATTTAAGTAGTCCTCCAGCTGCTCTAAGCACTCAGGCAGGTTTTTCCGCCCCAGACCGAGCCGAAAGTTTTGAATACCGTAGTCAAAGTGGGTGCTAGGCAGGAGCAAAACCTCCTGCTTTTCGACTAAATCAGCGCAAAAATCCTCTATTTGTACGTCCAGCTGCAGTTTGGGAGTCCAGAATGTTGCGGCGCAAGAAGTCAATATCGAGTTCCCAGCTATTCTCCTCATCAGCCATCCAAGTACTCACCTCACAGCCTTTAGGATGGAGAGAGCGAGGCTGGGTCGCGCAGTAGTGATGAGATAGACCTGTGGTAGCCTGAAAGGCGTTAGTGCTGGGATGGTCAGTAGAGTTAAGGTGTTTGACAAAATTTTGCAGCAGTTCCGCAAGAAGCTCAGTCAACGGCTCTATGTCATGACCCTTCATGCTGAGGAGGAGATGGA